>SXRI01000053.1 GCA_005793615.1 Bdellovibrionales bacterium | reverse complement strand
ATTAAAGAGCAAAGATGCTCTTTAATGCGGGAGTCTCGACATTGAGGCCCCTAATTCATCTCGTTCGTCCGGACTGGGCTTGGGTCGTGTGGAAATTTGTCGCCGAGCCGGTGATGATAAAGCATGTTCAAGCGTGGCTTTCTCTGGTTCCAGCGTCTCATGAATCGTCCGATGCAGGTCTTTTGGATCTGTTTTGCAATTGGAATTTTGGGTGTCGTTTTCGACGGAACTGCCTTTCGCTTATGGAGTCTCAAACGCGATCATCGTCTTCTTTCCGAACGTATTACGGAAACCAAGGCTCGTAGTAAACAGTTGGCCTTTCGAATTCAAAAGGCGCAACAACCTGATTTTATCGAAAAAGCCGCGCGTGATCAGTTTGATCTCGTTAAAGAAGGTGATCTTATTTTTATCTTTTCGGAGGAGAGCTCTGAGAATATGGAAAAGACTACAGGCAATTGACGAGCTTCGTCACCTGCCAAGGGTATTTTGGCTCACTTCGAGAGGCCGAATGCCACGACAAAAATTGTCCATTGGCAAACGGATAGAAAACGTTTTTAATGTCGCCTAGGTTTTGATGAACGATTTAAGGAGTAGTTGCAGTGAAAACAAGTGAGCCTGTCACGGTAGCTGGCACTGCGGTAACTGACACGACTATACCTAAAACGACGTCGGATACATTCACTTGGAGTGCCTTTGAAGTTCGACAGTTGCGGTATCGCCTTGGGTGGAGCCGGGCTGAGATGGCTCGCTGTCTTAAGCTGACTCCCGACATGGTTTGTGCTTGGGAGACGGGTCGTTTTCAACCTTCTGAAGAGCATTGCAGCACTCTCTTGGCGGTTCTCAACCAAGCAGAAAGTAATGCTGAAAAGGTGCAACGCCGCCCAATCGCCGAAGTAGTGATGCGCGACCGTGGACTTTCGCAAATTCATGATCTTGAAGTCATTGACGTCATGACCGGTAAGGCCTGATAGTCTTAGGCCCATGAAAAAGCTCTATCTTATTGATGTTAGCGGAATGTTTTTCCGCGCATTTTACGCTATTCGCCCGCTGTCCACTCCGTCAGGTATGCCGGTTAATGCGCTTTATGGTTTTCTCTCGATGACCATTAAGCTATTGCGCGAAATCCGGCCGGACTATATGGCCTTCTGTTTCGATCGTGCAGAGCCGAGTTTTCGCAAGGACATCGATCCCAACTACAAAGCTCACCGAAAAGAAATGCCCGCGGATCTTGTACCGCAGGTTCCGTATATTCGGAAGCTCACTGAAGCGCTCGGGATACCGTGTTTTGATCGCCTCGGTTTTGAGGCCGACGACATCATCGGTACCTTGACTCATTTCGGTCGCGCCCATGATCTCGAAGTCGTTATCGTATCTAGCGATAAAGATTTCGGTCAGTTGGTGAAGCCGTTCGTTACAATGTATGATTCGATGAAAGATGTTCGTTATGATGAGGCAGGAGTCATCGAGAAATGGGGAGTCGAACCACGCAAGGTCATCGATTATCTTGCGCTCCTTGGTGACTCTTCCGACAATATTCCGGGCGTCGCTGGAATCGGCGAAAAAGGCGCGCAAAAGCTACTCGCCGAGTTCGATTCAATAGAAGATATTTATGACAATCTTGATAAAATCCCGGGAGCTTCGCTCAAAAAAAAGCTCGAGACCGGGAAAACCGATGCGTTCATGTCAAAAAGACTGGTGACCATCGTTTGTGACATGCCTTTGGGGGTTAGGCTTGAAGATCTCAAGCTCAAACCGATCGTACGAGATGAGCTACGAACGTTGTTGAACGAACTTGATTTCAAATCATTCGCCCGGGCCTTGTTGGGCGCAGAGCCTGAAGTTCAGCAGGCGAACACGAATCCTTTTGTTCGTCCCGCACCACAGAACGATCAACAGAACGATCAACAGAACGATCAACAGAACGATCCACTCGCCGCCTCCACCGTGCACACGACCGCTGCTTTGGCCTCACTTCATGTCGGTCCGATTCATGAAGAACGCCTAAGCCTGGGTGAGCTGGAAAAGTGGCTGAAACCCGGTGCTGAGACCTGGGCGCTGCAGACCGAACGAGGAAGTTTTCTTGCGCAAAAACATGATACCAGTCACGAACACGGTTGGACCATTGCAGGGCTAGCGGCCGATGGCCCGGAGCTGGGGCGGATGCTCAGTGAAAAGCATTTACACCTGCGCGGTTTTGATCTTAAAGACTTTTGCAGGCGTCACCAGGTGACAACGCCGACGGTGGACTGGGATCAAATGCTCGCTGCCTATGTGATTCGCGCTGGCCACATTGAATCGCCTCTGCCGCTGTTCATGCTTTATAACGGTGAGCCTTTGCCGGAGTTGCCAAGTCCCGCACAACTACTTACGGCGCATCTCAGGCTCGAGACTCAGCTTCGTCGCAAGCTCGCAGCTCTACATGCGGAGAAGGTTCTTTTTGAGATTGAGCAACCACTTGTGCCGATTTTACTGGCGATGGAATATGCCGGAATTCTTATCGATACAGAGGCCCTTAAGAAGCAGAGTCAGGGGCTGGCGCGCGATCTCGCGCAACTCGAGAAAGAAATTCATGTGAGTGCCGGTGTGCCGTTCAACATCGGAAGTCCCAAGCAACTTGGGCAGATTCTTTTTGAAAAACTAAAGATGCCCACCGGAAAGAAAACAAAAACTGGTTTTTCGACAGACAACGAGGTGCTCGAAGGTCTCATCGGTGAGTTCCCGATCGCCGGCAAGATTCTCGAATGGCGTGAACTCAGTAAACTTCGCTCCACCTATGTCGATTCTCTGCCGCAAATGGTGAGTAAGGTGGACGGAAGGGTTCATACCACTTTCAATCAAGCTCTCACCACCACTGGTCGCCTTTCCAGTACGAATCCGAATCTACAGAACATTCCGATTCGTACTGAGCGTGGTAATCAAATTCGTAAAGCATTTATTGCTGATCGAGGGCATGAACTGGTTTCTGCCGATTACAGCCAGATTGAACTGAGAATTCTTGCTCATATCACCGGCGATGAAGGGCTCGTGCGCGCATTTGAACAGGGGCTCGATATCCATGCCGCTACCGCCAGCGAGGTCTTTGAGGTGCCCTTGAGTGAGGTCTCTCCCGAAATGCGACGCAAAGCCAAAGCGGTTAATTTCGGTCTTGCCTACGGACAAGGCGCATTTGGTCTAGCGGACTCGCTCAGGATTCCGCGAGCCGAGGCCACCGAAATCATCAATCGATATTTTGCTCGCTTCAGCGGAGTAAAGACATTCATGACCGACACAGTAGAGGAAGCCAAAAAGCGTGGTTACGTCGAAACGGTTTTTGGTCGGCGCCGTTACATCGATGAACTCTTTGCGAAGAGTCCTGCCGTTCGCAAGTTTGGCGAGCGTGCCGCGATCAATGCGCCGATTCAGGGAACAGCTTCTGATCTTGTGAAAATGGCGATGATAAAGGTCGGTATACCCAAACATGGGCGACCGCTCTTGCAGGTCCATGACGAACTCGTGCTCGAGGTAGAGAACGAGCATGTCGATACAATCTGCAAAGAAGTCACCGCAAAGATGGAGAGCGTGACCGCGCTCCGAGTGCCGCTCAAGGTGAATACTGGGCATGGCCACAGCTGGGACGACGCCCACTAACTAGCGGGACTCCCAGCCGCTCACTCGGCCCGAGTCGAAATAAACCATGCGTTGTTGGCTACGATATCCTTCGGTAGACGAAGTTTGCTCGGAGTAATGCCAACGTTCATTGCCATAGAGTGGATTGCCAGCCACCTCTACGAGATCAGGCTCTCCCCAAGAATCGCGCACCCCTTGTTTTGTCATACCGAGGGCTATGTCGTTGATGTCAACCAAGGCTTGAAATTCTGGCGAGTGAGTAATTGATGAGGCGTGGATACCACGGGCATTGAGCCAGCGGTTTCGTGCCTCGAAGGTGTCCAGTTGCAGGAACTCCAACCGTTCGCGGTCGGTGCGAAGATAGGGTTTGTTTTTGTAATATTGTTCCCGCTCCCGCTTTCCTTCGAGGGATTTTTCAGCTTTTTTGAGTGCGATGCGGAAATTGACCAATTCGGTCTCGCGGGAATTTAGTTCGTAGGTGGGTGATACGCCCATTTCCACAAGGGTGTCTTGGCGTTCAGAGACATGCCGATCCCGACTAAGGTTGGGGGTGTCCTGAGTTCCATAATAACCGCTTTGCGGAGTTCGCTGCAAATCGACACAGCCGCAGAACAGTCCGGTCAACACCACGAAGAAAACCGCACGGCATGGCGCGCGAAATATCGCAGAAAATTTTGAACGAGCGGAGTGAGTCGCGAAGTGATTCATAAGGTCTCCATGGCGAATCGGCACTTTCCAAAGATGTTTCGGAAAAAGACACTGAAACATCAACGGCACCTAAGTCCAGCTCCTGATTTCGCTTTGGGCTTCCGCGGGGTTTTGCGATACTCAAGATGGAACTCGCACCAAGGATATAGAACTCAAATGGCCGATCCTTCAAACGATGATGTTATTTCACTTGATGGTTTGATCGGTGATGATGCCATTATGCCCGCAGGCGAGAGTGGCTCATCCGAATCCGCATCTGCCAGTTCCTCCAGTTCTTCAGCTTCGAGTCCCTCACCAGCGGCCTATGGCAAGAATTCGGATCTCGATGGTCTGTTAGCGAGTGAGGATCCGAACTTCGCCGCCTCAATGGTGGAGCTGCAGGCGCAGGGAGGTGTCGCCGCCAGTGAGACAGAGATCGATACTCTCGATCTTGATCAACTGAAAAAAGAGAAGATGCCCGGGCGTATCCGTTTGTTCTTTGAATGGGTGCTGGCGCCCATCAATTCCCGCATGGGCGATGGTCACACGGTCTGGAGCCGCTTGGCACAGATACCTCCGCTCATTGTCAGTGGTATTCGTAGACTGCTTCATAGCAGTAAGGATCTCGCGTTAACGACGTTCGCGTGGTTGAAGGCACAGGTTAGTGCTTTTTTCGCTTTACCGAAAAAGGCAAAACTTATTTTGTTTGTAGCTTTAGCCTTGGGTGCTTTGGCGGTTCTGACACTCAAGATTTCGGTCGCTCAGCGGAACGGTCTTCACTTTGGCAATATCTTTTTCAGATCCTTCGCTGAGGTGGCCGATGGTCGGTTCGAATACGGTAAAGATGAACCAATGGAAAACTTTGCTGATCCGTTGTTTCATCCCGAGCACATGATGTTGCTCGATAAATTCGTTATCAATCTTCGCCAACCGCGCGATGGTGCAACCAACCCTATGGGGCTCTTCGAATTCTATCTTGAAGCTTCGAACCAAGATAGCGCCGTTGAGATTAAGGACCGACAGGGCGAAATCCGCGATGTCATTTCACGTAGTCTGGAGTTGATGAGTTATAATGACTTGGTCACTGTTTCAGGAAAAGAGAAGATGAAAGTCGTATTGCGTAAGAACGTCAACGCCATTCTTACGCGCGGCCAGGTTCGGCGCGTCTTCATCAAGACGGTTGTCCTTAAGCCGTAACACCACCTTCTGTATCGCTGAGTGCTCTAATGTTAATCGAATATGTTTTGATGCGATCATGTAACGTGCTTTTCGGCATCCCCAACTCTTGTGCGGTTCGACGTTGATTCCCATGGTTTGCGATAAGGTGGCGGATGATCATGTCGCGTTCGATTTCCTTAATCACTGAAAGCGGTGTGCATTCCGATGTCTTTTGATTGATGGCAAGTTCTTCTTTCGGTTCGATGAGCGGCGCCTCGAGTACGGCCGGAAGATCTTCCGGCTGAATATGCTTACCTGGAAAATAAGCAGAAATTCTGGCCACCAGGTTCTTAAGTTCTCGAATGTTTCCGGGCCAGGAATGTTCTTTCAATTTTGCGATTGCCTGGAATGAGAAACGCACCCGATATGTTTTCGCAAATTGATAGATAAGATCGTCAAAATCCTCAAGACGCTGAGCCAGTGGCGGTGGACGCAAGTGGCAAACATTGAGACGATAAAAAAGGTCTTCACGAAAATCTCCTTGCTTTACCTTCATTGCAAGGTGTTTGTGGGTCGCTGCGAGAATTCGCACATCGGTTGAAACCGTGCGATCAGTGCCTACCGGCCGAATTTCATTATTCTCGAGGACGCGTAGGAGTTTGGGTTGAAGCGACAGAGGTAGATCACCGATTTCATCAAGAAAGAGCGTGCCTCCGCGAGCGGCCTCAAAGGCTCCCTTGCGGTCGTGGATCGCGCCGGTAAAACTGCCCTTCACATGTCCGAAGAGTTCACTTTCGATAAGATTTTCGCTCAGTGTGCTGCAGTTGATACTGATGAAGGGACCTTTCGAGCGCTCAGATTTGGAATGTACCTCTCTTGCTAGGATTTCCTTGCCCGAACCCGACGGGCCGTGAATCAAAACAGGGAAATCGGTGGCCGCAAAGGCTGGGAGGCGCTTGAGCTGTTGATTCCAGCGTGGATTCTTGGAGCAAAGAGACGGACGGTCGGTGGGTGCCTCTGAAAAAACGAAAACTGATTCGCCGAAACGGACACGGTCGTTTTGGGTGAGTATCGCCTCGGTAACGCGAGAGCCATTTAAGTAAGAACCATTTCGACTTTGAAGGTCGCGGAGAACATATCCGTTGGGTTTGCGCTCGATTCGAGCATGGCGACTTGAAACGAAAGAGTCTCTGAGTTTCAGGTTGCTGGCTTGGTCGCGGCCGATTGAAAGAAACTCACCAAGTGCAATGGCCGTCGGCTCCCCCTGATCGGAAGTTTTAGGCTGTCCAAAGGGAATCAAAAAGCCTAATGCTGGTTCCTGATTGTGGGCTACGATTCGTTGGGTCTCCATCATATAGATCCTCCTGTGCGTCTATTGCGCTTCTGCTGCGCCTTTGGGGGGTGAGGCTTCCAAATCCTATGCCATGCTCGGATGGGGCACCGATTTAGTCAGATGGGTTTTATTTCGAACTGACGCAAGGGAAGGCCGAAGATTCCGAATGACGGAAGTCTTCAGTCCGGGAATTCGAACGGTAGCTAGCTCTTTACGGGCGCGCGTGCTATTGGTTTGGCAAAACAGGATATGTAATGAATCAACCTAGGCAACCTGCGAAAAAACGGCGGAACCAGCAGCATCTGCGCTTTTTAACCAGTGCGGTTGATATGCAGGGCTGCCCCCAGGATTCCTCGCCCGAAGTGGCGATTGTTGGGCGCTCCAATGCCGGCAAATCAACCCTCATCAATGGCATTGCCAGCTCGCGCATTGCGAAGGTCAGTGGTACGCCCGGAAAGACCCGCCTTCTTAACTTCTTTCAGGGCCCCAATTACCGTTTGGTGGATATGCCGGGATATGGATTTTCGGCGAGGTCTGGAAGCGAACAAAGCAGTTGGCAGGGAATGATCGAGCCCTATCTCGCGACCCGTGGAAACCTCGTTGGACTGTTGATCGTCATGGATGTTCGCCGTGATTGGAGTCAGGACGAAGAGGACCTTCTTGAGTGGCTTACCCCGCGGGGGGTTCCATCGGCGGTGGTGCTCACAAAGGCCGACAAACTTTCGCGCAGTGAGATTGTGAAGCATATTAATCTTATCAAGCAGCAATCGGGTCTTGAGGCGGTGCTCGCGACTTCGTCGCTCAAGCGAACCGGATTTATCGAGCTTGAGGATTTCATTTTTGAAACCTGGGTGAAACCGACACAGACGGGGGGTGAGACGTGAAAGCCATCGGAGTGATTCCGGCGCGTTGGGGATCGACCCGTTTCCCGGGTAAACCACTGGCGCCGATTGACGGGAAGCCGCTCTTGCAATGGGTGATTGAAGGCTCGCGCACCAGTCAGAGGTTAAAAGAGATCATTGTTGCCACAGATGATGAGCGAATTGCCCAACTCGCAAGCCGTTGCGGGGTTCGGGCTTTGATGACCGACTCTCAACTTCCCACAGGCACTGATCGCATTTGGCAGGCCGTTAGGCAGATGGATGCCGATGTGATTTTGAATATCCAAGGCGATGAACCTTTGATCGAGGGAGAGCTTCTCGACCGTCTGGTCGCGCCATTTGAAGCAGACCCCGGTCTTGATATGGCTACTTTAGGGCGGGCACTTGATCTTGAGGCGCTGCAGTCGAATCAAACAGCCAAGATCGTATTGAATCATTGCGGCGAAGCACTTTATTTTAGCCGTTTTCCCATT
>SXRI01000052.1 GCA_005793615.1 Bdellovibrionales bacterium | reverse complement strand
CGCGATCGTGAGATGGCGCGGATTTCGAAAAAATGGTCCGGTATTGGTTATGAGATATTCACCGATAAAGACAATTTTCTCGTCGAGTACTTGGATGCGACGCTCTCCGAAGATGAGCGAGCCTTGGTGTTGGCAGCGGCGATCTATGTGGATCTAATGTTCTTTGAGGCCAAAGGGAAAAGCGACAGCTGGCTCCCGGACTAGTGAACGACGTCCCGCATTTGCTGTAATGGACAGGTTAACAAATTCACTCGGTTTAATTGAGTTTTGCGTCGCCAAGGTAGCGTGCCGCCGCCTGCCTTGGGGTTAACGGAAAGTAAATTTCAGGTTGTGCCATACAGGCACAAAACACGCGCTGCATTTCTGAAAGATGAACTCCGTCAGCAAGGCGATGATCAAAGGTAATACAAATTCGCGAAACCTCGCGCACCGAGACTTGCCCGTTGTCATCTACCCAAGCCTTCTTTTGGGCAACGCCAATGCCGAGGAGCAGGCCCACACGGGTATAGGGTGGAAGCGGCATCAGAGCACTTTGCGCGCCCAGTGCTGCGAGATCGGAAATAATGAATGAGCCAAAGGGATCTTCTGTCAGACCAAGAAGTGGAATTCTGATATTTAAGGCGTAAATGAAGAAAGACGATAATTGCAGAAAGGCGCGGATTAAGAAAAATGGAATCAGAGGAATCAAGTTCTTTTGCAAAAGTGCAGCCTCGGTTTCTCCGTTTCGAGTTGCCGCGACCGCCTTGGTGTGGGCGACGGCCTGCTCGAATCCGGTGAGATCCTCCATGCCGCGTACTGTACAGCCACCTTGGTCGGCATGTCGCAAGCGATTGCGACCGCGACCCAAAAGCAGAACCTGATGGAAGGCATCGATCCTTGGACGACGAAAGAGCCTTCGCCAGCGAATAATGGTATTAAGTTCTGGTTGAACAACAAGGGAGGTCGCTATCGCATGAGCAATCAAATGCGCGAGGGCGACGCGTTCGATGCCTTGGCATTTGAGTTCAGCCAAAAATTTCCGGGCGGGTTCGAGATCAAGATCCAGCCAGGTATAGGTCGACGGGTCACCGGCATCACGCCAAGTGCCGAGTGTGATCTTTCGATACGAGGTAACGGGCGAGAGCCCGGCGTATTCATTTATTCGCATTCTGTGTCCTCAAGCGCAACGCCATTGCGAACCTGGTTGCCGCGCTCGCGAAAGCCAGTAACAAAATCGAAGCCGCGACATCCAAGAAGAAATGTTGGCGGATCATCATCGTTGAAACTGTGACTCCGGTAGCCGCAAGGAGTAATCCGAGGCGAATATAATAGGTCTCGTTTTGTTTGCGGGCAAAATGAATGCTGATAATCCAACTGTGCAGCACGTGCAGACTCGGAAAACAATTGTTCGGCCGGTCCAGGAAGTAAATCATACGCAAGAAATGGCCGCTCAGGCTTTCACCGAGCAAGTTGTCTGCAGGCCTGGGGCATTCGACCGGAAACGCTAGGAACACCAAAAACGAAAAACAAGAGAAAATCAACATGGCACGACTTAAATGAGCGGCGTCTTCAACTGATTGTCGACCAAGCAGTGGATAGAGGAGAAGAGGATAGTACATCGCATATAGCCATACGCCATGCGGACTAAAGGTAATCGCCGCATCAAGACTGGTTGAGAGATCGACAAGGCGGTTCATTTGAAAGGGCAAAGAATTGACGAGTGCTGAGAGCCAATAAAGTGTCGTCGAACCGAGAAGTGCGAAAAGATACCGCCGTCCAGCACTATTCATAGCTCGTACCTAGTGCGCGTCATGATTGCGTCGAAACTCTCAAAGAACGTCTGCGTGAATTTTGCGCCACTTTGACGGTGGGCTCTGTGCCAAAATGGCAACCCTGCCCATGGTACGCCGAGCCTCATCGCGAGTCTGCAATCTGAAAGGCGATCACCGAAAACAAACCGGGCGCGACCCTTATCGGGGAACCAGCTCAATTTCGATGCGGGAAAGGTCGAAAGGGCTTCAAGGCCCATCTTCGCAAAGGTTTCACGTTTGGGTCCCTCGATGGGAAAGGCCGAAACAAAGACCAACCGTGGGGCTGCGCGCTCCTTTAGAAGGAGGAGTCGTCTTTCGATCTCGGACTCGTACGAGCGCCATAGGCGATCGACCGCTGGAAATGATCGGGCGCGAGCGTAACCCGCGAAGGCCTCGAGTGACTGCCGGGGGCTCGACCAATTCGCATGTATGAATTCAGTATAAGAGTAAATGGTGCAGTCGATATCCATAACGATCAGGCGTTGGTCCGTCACGTCTGTGGTCACGTCTGCCGTCACGTCCGCCGTCACGTCTGTGGTCACATCCATAGGCCCACCGCAGGGCACCAGGTAACGAAGATAAGTTCGTTCTCCGGCAAAACATGGCGATGAAAATAATCGATAATGCGATCTTGGTAAGAGGTATGGGCCCAATAGGTTTCACGTTCAAGTGAAAAACCACTGTCTTTGTTCACGTCCCGAATCAAAAAATCCTCAGTCGCCTCGACACCAAGTGCTTGGCTGATTTTTCGACTTAACAGGCGCATAGGTTTTGAACGCGTCAGAAAATCAAATGAGGCGCCAGATTTGATTCGCGGGAACCCCGTACGATAGCTGCCGAGATGAAGGCGCATGAAGCTGATCGGCGAACTGCATTTCGCAGTGAGAAGTACGCCGGTTACCGACATTTTCCAGCGCCGCTGAGTGCAGACATAACTGACGATCTCACGTGCTAGTTTCGTTGAGCCTCGCTGTTCGCGGTAGCTCTTGTCGATGATCATCAAACCATAATGAATCCATGGTACTTTGATACCGAAGGAAAAATCTTGTACATGAGCGAAGCCGAAACCTGCCAACTTGGCGTCTACAGAGTCATCGCTCCATAGCAATGCAAGAGTATTGTACTTTCGAACTCGAGCCTCAATGTACTCGCGAGTGATAGCCGCCACCTGGTGGTGCGAAAAGACGGTGAGTTGCTCGACGATTTCATTGATCTCGTCAGGAGTCTTACGTTGAAGCGTACGGCACTCGATGTGAAAGCTCATACATTTCTCCCTGCGCTGAGGCGGGCTTCGATCATTTGGAGTAAATGCGTGCCCGTGGATGAGGCTCGCAGAAAGGGCCAATGAGTTTTTTCTCGAATCACGATCCCTCGCAGCAGCAAAAGTTGAGATGCCTGACTTAGTTCAGAATGGTCGCCGTGCAAGCGAAAAAAGTTCCCACAGCCTTCAAGGTCGATCTCCAAAAATATGCCGTGAGTCGCGAGAAAACTTGTCAACACTCTTGCGGTCGGGGCACGGTTTTCAAAAATCACACGGTTTTGTGCGAAATAAAATTCGGCCTCATGCAGACACGCCATCGTTACACTGCGAGCAATGGGTGCTAACAGTTTGGGATTGAGCTGTAAACGCGCAAGATCACAAATCTCGGGATCAAGACTGAGCATCCAACCAAAGCGCAGTCCCGCCAAGGGAAACATCTTCGCTCCAGAAACAACAAAGGTGCAGTTGCTGAGTCCGGCATCAATGGCCTTAGTCACGTATTCGCCGGCACTCTGCGAACCGAACGTGAAATAACTCAAATCAATCAACAGGCGCCCAGGGTGTTCGCGCGCGATCTCAACGATCCGCGCGGGCGATACTGTGGTGCCACAGGGGTTGTTGGGAGTGCAGATATAGAACGCATCTGCTTCATGGGCACTATGGGCAGTGTGAAAACCGAGCTGGTGCGCAAAAACCAGTGTGTGATCGTAGGTGGGTGAATGAAGAGTCCTGAAGGAGCCCGCACCAAGAGATCTGCAGAACAAGAGCCAGCGGAAAATTCCCTCATCGGATCCTGGTATCGGAAAAATTTGCGAGCAAAGCGTAGCGTCGATTTGGAACGCCTGTGCAATCGATCGCTCCAGTTCAGAGCCGCCGCTTCGATAATACCTAGGTAAATCCACGGCGCTGTCGCTGTATGCTTGCAAAGTCGTTGGATGTATTTCACCGCTGTACTCGTTGTAGTCGAGCTGCATAGTGGAATCTGCTGGCCGTACTCTGTCAGATCGACGCTGAGCGAAGTCGTAGCCAGATTCGAAGCCAGATTCGAAGCCAGAGCCAGAAGTCGAGTTGATGGCATCCCTCCCCGAAGGTTCATGGTTCAGCTAAATCTAGAACGTAGATGCACATATAGCCAAGAACGAATTGCGGGAAATTCTCTTTTTGAGGCGACTCCGTGTTTACCGGTAAATAAATGTT
>SXRI01000051.1 GCA_005793615.1 Bdellovibrionales bacterium | reverse complement strand
GAAACCGAGGATCAGTCAATTCCTATCAATGCCTCTTCTAGACGGCGTTTCATCAGGAAAATGCTATCGTTTTCTCCCCTAAATTCCACGATGAGCCTAAATAGTAGACAACTACCCTCGACTAAAGACGTGACCTTATTAGGTTCGCCGTGTCTTGTTGCGGCGACGCCGGTTTTTCTGACAAGATAAACCTAGCGTCATCTTTAGAAGGGTAAATCATGGCTCGGTCTCATTTCAGAAATTGGCTGGTATTACTGGCGTTTCTTTCACCGCTGGGTGCAAGTGCCCCGTTGCAAGGCGCAGAGACGATTGAGTTCCCTGAAGATGAACTTGCAGTTGAGTCGGTTCTTCCGGTCTTTGATCATCCCGTTTCGGTAAAGAATAAGAGTGTATTGATTAGCAAGCGTTGGGAAATCGGACCGACATTCGGTATGGCGATGCTCGAGCCTTTCTTTAATCCGATGAATTACGGCGGCATGGTTAGCTACCATCTCAACGAGGAATCAGCCATCAATGTTCTCGGTCTGGTGTATGCACAAGGAATCTCGGCCAACGCTCAAGGTTTGAACCCGATTCCAAAGAAGACGCAAGTGACCAATGCGAATCTGCAAAACGCACCAGCGCCGCAATATCTGCTACTCGGCAACTATCAGTACACGCCCTTCTACGGCAAGATTTCGATTACCAAAGACTATGTAATGAATCTTAGCGCCTTTGGTTTTGTTGGCGGCGGTTTTTTTGCGGTCGGCGACTCCGTGAATCCGGCGCTCAATTTTGGTGTTGGCGAAAAACTTTACTTTTCACCGAATTGGTCCTTTCGAGTCGACTTTCGCGTCGTGGCTTATCAGGGTCCCGATATTTTATCGGTCGACTTGAGTCAGTCGACAACGGTTCAATCAGCTAGCAAATTCGGTCAAAAACTCCAATTTCCGAGCTTACTGTCTGCAAGTTTGGTTTACCTGTTTCCAGGAATGTAGGACGGCGCAGAGGTTTGGCTCTGGATCTAGGTCGAGGTTACTGTTGATAGAGGAAAAGATTTGTTAAGATAAACAAAGTCCGGTCAAAAAAAGGCCACAGTGAGATCAGGGTGAGACCACTGCGAGACCAGAGACTTGACGAGATTTGCACGAGCACCACGGAAGGTTTATCACATCATGGTCAAACAGCTTTTGTTCATTATGCTCTGTGCGGTGATGGTGTCGCCTGCGCATGCCCAAGAAGATACGGGTTTGGACGAAGTCGAAACAATGTTTTCAAAAGACGAGTCGACACCTGAGGCCGCTCGGTCGGAATCGCCTTCGAAGGCTCCTCTGCCTGGCGCGCAACCTGACGTCAAGCAGACCGACATCAAGGACGTTGGCGATCTGGGAAAAATGCAGTCTTTCAAAGACATCGCCGTGATTTCACGCCGCTTCCTGCCAAAGTCGCAGCGCTGGGAGATCTACGCGGCTCCTGCTCTCAATCTCAATGACGCCTTCTTTCTCAACTTTGGTGTGCAAGGGCGTGTTGGCTATTATCTGCGAGAACGCTACGGAATTGAGGCCACGTTTTCTTATATGACGGTCTCCAAGCGTGAGATGACCGAAGATCTAAAGAATAAACGAGGAGTTGAAACGACGGCTTTTGTTACGTCCAAGTCCTATATAGGTGTGGACTTCAAATGGATACCCATCTACGGCAAAATGACCTGGGATAATCGCAAGATCACGCCCTTCGATTTGTATTTCTCTGGTGGCTTGGGGTTGACGGGTACAAATCATGGCGAAAACGCGATGAGTTTTCATGCGGGCACCGGCCAGGCATTCGCATTGAGCAAGTCTAGTGCGCTTCGCTGGGATTTCAGCTGGTACGCGTTTAGTGCGAAATCGAGTGTCGATACCACTGGCAACAGCTCTCTCTACAATAATCTAGTGTTTACAATTGGCTGGATCTGGTTCTTCCCGGAGGCGACCTACAGATGAGATGCAATTCATGGCTCCACTTTACGGTCGCTGCCTCTCTGCTTTCAGGTTTCATTTTGCCAAGCGCATCGGGAGCACCGAGCGGTGTGAGATTCTCGCCCGTCATTGGCGATCTTTCACTCGCGCCTGCGGTGCCCCTGGTCCCACTCGTCTCTTTGTCTTCACCTCTTGATCCGGTGCTTTCTGAATCGCTCGAAGAGATGATGGCGGACGGCGAGCTGGTTGCAAAAAACTCAAGTTCTGCTTCGGTTTCCCCAAGTCGTGGTTCGACCTCTACCAGTCTCAAAAATGATCCGGTGATGTCGAAAGCGATGTCACTCGCCGGCTCTGGTCAATACCAGGATGCGTCGAAGTTGCTCTTTCAGATGAGCCGCTCGCCGCGATACATCCAGCACTCAGCGCAAGTTAAGTACATCTTAGGCTTAATGTTGTTCGAAATGCGTTTTTATCAGGCTGCTGCCTTCGTATTTTATGATGTTGTACGTACAGAAAGCCGCGGCAATTTAAAAAGTAAATATCTCCGGCAAAGTCTTGAGAAGATCGCCTTGGCTGCGGATATCTTGAATAGTGAAGTTTTGCTGCGTTATGCGATTAAACAGATCAAAGATGATGAGTTTCCGGCTGCAAGTCGCGACATGCTTGCCTACCGTACTGGCGAACTAAAAATGCAGGAAAAGGATTTTGCTGCAGCCACGCGTGAGTTCGTGAAGGTTAGACAAAATAGTCAGTTCTATTTCAAGTCTCGCTATCGTTTGGGTTTGGCACTAGCTGAAGCCGGTCAACCCGATAAGGCTTTGATTGCGTTTGATGATCTCGCGGAGCAGACAAGGTATCTTGGTGTTACCGACCCGACACGTGTGAGCGCGCTTCTCGGTCGGGCCCGTGTGATGTATCAGCGTAAACAGTTTGACGGAGCGATTGAGGCTTATCGCGACATTCCCCGCGATACCGAACAGTGGCACGAATCCTTGTTTGAATCCAGTTGGGCGATGCTGATGGATGGCCGCTTTCGTTCGGCGCTTTCCAATTTTCACTCTCTACACTCGCCTTATTACGAAGACTTCTATCAGACCGAATCGCTCTACTTGCGGGCGATTGTTTATCTCTATATTTGCAAACACGATGAAATGGACCGAGTTATCGGTTTGTTCGAGAAGATCTATCGACCGGTCCTTCGCGATGTGAAGGCGGTTTTGACCGATATCAACGATCCGATCACCTATTATAAAGAAATTTCGCGAATCGCGGAAAAATTTGAATCGCTACGAGGCGGAGGCCGTGCTTCACGGCGTGGATTACAGATTCCCTTCTTGGTGGCACGAAATATTCTGAAAGAAGGCGATGTTCGCCGCACGGTTAGCTATCTCAATAATCTCGAGGCCGAGAATCACCGGCTCGCATCGATGCCGGCGGGTTGGCGTGGATCAGCGGTGGGTCTTTACGTAAAAAAGATTCTCGACAAGCGCATTCAGGCCACGCAGGTGTTTGCCGGCCGTCAGGTGCGACATCACATGGCTTTGATTCAAAACGAACTGGTGGATTTGTTCGAGCAAACCGGATTCTTGCGATTTGAGATGCTTTCCAGCAAGAAAGAAGTCCTGCGTAAAGAGATCGCCGGAAAAGAGCTAGTAAAGACGCATGTCGATGACAACCAGAACCGCAACTTCTATGTCCAGAATGGTTTCGAGTACTGGCCGTTCACGGGTGAATACTGGTTGGATGAGATTGGTAACTACCACTATGTCGGAGTGAAATCTTGTGAGTGAACGCCGCTTTCGCCTCATACTGGGTCCTGACTTTCAAATGGCGGCACTGGTCACGGTAGCAGTGCTTGCTCTCACCGTGCCAGCTTACGGTGCGAAACCGAATTCGCGCGCCAAGGCGCCGGCCCAAAAACAACAACCGGCACGCAGGGGAGCGCCGACGTCGACAGTAGCTCCGGTTGCTGGACGCAGTGGCAACACTCGTTCACTCGATATGAAAAAAGAAGGCACCCAGCTTCCGCAATCGCAAGCTCTTGCCGCACCGACACCGCATAGCCTGGAAACCGTCAAACCGCCGCGTTCCAACAATTTCTACGATGGTGCGGTCGGAAAAGAAGCCGAGTACGAACGCATTCTGGATGAGGAAGTGAAAACCCTTTTCCGTCTTTCGCAGCAGAATAGCAAGAGCGTCAATCGTGGTGAAATCTGGCTTCGTCTCGGTGAGCGCTATGTGGAAAAGGCCCGAATAATCGACTTAAGAGAGCAAGCGGAATTTGAAAAACGACTGAAGGACTTTGCCGACAAGAAAACCCGAATACGGCCTCAGATCAATACCAAAGCCTCACGTGAATATAACGAAAAAGCAGTTCAGCTTTACGAGTGGTTCATTAAGGACTTTCCGCAGGATCGAAAAGTTGACCAGGCGCTTTTCTTTCTCGGTTATAACCATTTTGAATTAGGGAACCCCCAGTTGGGGGAAAAATACTATTCAGAGCTGGTAAAAAAGTATCCCGACAGTGTTTTTATCTCTGCATCGCATTTTGCCCTAGGTGAATTCTACTTCGAAAATGAAAAGTGGCAGCCGGCACTTGAAAACTACATGAAAGTTATCAAGGTCAAAAAGGCTCGCCTCAATACTTTCGCATTGTATAAATCCGCATGGTGTCTCTATCGGTTGAATCGCATTCCAGTTGCTCTTCAAGCCTTAGAGCGAGTCGTCTATCAGAGTCGAATCAACGAGCGTGAAGAAAACGCACCGGGTGGTCGCAAAGCAGTAAACAAGCTTCGTTTAGCACAAGAAGCCCTCAAGGATTACGTACCGTTCTATGCCGAAGTCGATAGTCCCGAGAAGGCTGCGTCTGACTTCCAACGAATGGCGGGTAACGAAAAAATGGCGATGAAGATGCTTGAACGCCTCGCCTTCATCTATACTGACACCGGAAATCGTGATGCAGCGACAAACATTTTTAGACAATTGATAGGTTTCAATCCCGCTGGTGATCGCGCGGCAGAGTATCAGTATCAAATCGTGATCGCACATTCGAGCCAAGATCCTAAAGAATTTCGCAAAGAATTCGAAATTTGGCTGGATGCATTTGGTCCACAGAGCTCTTGGGCAAAAGCGAATGCAGCCAATCAGAAGCTCGTGGCGGACGTCGCTCACCTGCAAGAAACAACGTTACGTAACTTTGTGCTCGTGCAGCATCAGGCGGCGCAAAATGCCCGTACTCCGTACACGCAAAAATCAGCGAGCGATGCCTATATCCAGTATTTCCGCTATTTCCCGGAAACACAGAAAGCGGTAGAGATGCGGTTCTTCCATGCCGAACTTCTGTTCGATATGGAAAAACATGAAGATGCAGCAAAGCTCTATACTTGGGTCGCGGATAAAGAGCCCAAAGGGCCTTTTCGTGAGAAGGCGATCGTCAACGCGCTCCTGGCGCTTGAAAAAGACCTGCCTTCACCGAAAGAAATTGAAGTCCGTCGAGGTCAGTCATTAACCTTGATGCCACTTGATCCCCCCGTGCAGCGCTTTGAAAAGGCGGCTTTGCGCTATATCGCCACTTTTCCTAAGGGCCAGAAGACCAGCGATATTCGTAGAAGATTGGCGGTACTCTATTATTCCTACAATCATTTTGACGAAGCTTTGGCGCTCTTTGAACAGATCATCAAGGAAGAGCCCCGGTCTGAAAACGGAATTATTGCCGGCAACCTGACTCTTGATATCTATAAACTTAAGAACGACATGGATGGTCTTGCGCGCAAGGGTGCTGAGTTCCTTGCGAATCCGGCGATCGCGAGTACGAAGTTTGGTGATGAGGTTCGCGTGATCATCGCTAAGGCGGGGTACTTGCGGGCAGAAAAGATTGCCGACACCGGTGATTCGGCCAAGGCCGCCAAAGAGTTCGAGACCTTCGCGACCACGAACAAGCAATCGGAGTTGGCGGCGGCTGCTCGCTACAAGGCTGCCGTAAACTACGAAAAAGCGGGTGATTTGATCTCTGCGACTCGCATGCACAATCAGGTCATGGCAGTGCCATCGAATGATCCCAAGATCAAGGAAGCACAAAATGATTCGCGCAATGCTCTTTCGCGAATCTATCAGCAGACCGGGCAGATCGAGGCGGCCGCGCGGCAGTACCAGACCTATGCGGCCGCAAATCCCAAGGATCCAAAAGCTGTAAATGCTTATTTCAACGCCGGCGTATTGTGGGATGCTCTAGGGGGAACCGATGAGGCCATGCGTGCCTACGGAATCTATTACTCACGAACTGACAAAGCGGATCGTGTTGAAGTGTTATATGCGCAAGCCGAAATGCTGAATCGCAAAGGGCAGTTCACGAAAGCCTCCTATCATTATAATCAGTATCTCCAGGCGGGACCTCGCAAGCAAAGTCACGCGATTCATGCCACCTATATGATTGCGCACATTGCAGAGTCCCTTGAGCAGGAGTCCAAGGCCAGGGCTTGGTTTAAGAAGGTGCTTGAGATTTATGGCACCGCCGGAAAAGCCGCGCGAAATGAGACAGCGAAATATGCGGCTGAGGCGCGCTTTTTCGCCGCGCAACCGACTTTGCGTGAGTTGAGTGCAGTCCGCTTTGGTGTCAGTGAAAAGAGCCAGGGGCGTGCAGCAATGCAGGTGAAGGCACTGCGTGAAAAATATATCGGTGAAATGAAAGAGGTCATTCGCTTTGACAATGGTACTTATATTGTTGCGGCTCTGGCATCGACCGGAAAAATGTTTGATTCGCTCGCTGAGCACTTCGGTCGGATTCAAGCGCCGAGTGGTTATAAGCCCGATGAAGCCGCGAAATACAAAGAGCTGATTCAGGGCCAGATCAATGGCTTTAAAAACGAGGCGAAGAACTCCTATAAGGCTGCGGTCGACAAAGCCAATGAACTTGAGGTTTATACATCGTGGACAAAGGTCGCGCAGCAGGGACTCGCGGGTGGTGAGGGAGCCGACGCGGGAGAGCTTGCCAGTGACGCGCGAGCTACAGATTGGATGGGTCTGTGAAACTACGATATCAACAACGGAATGTTTTACTGCTGTTTTCTGTCGGTCTCATTTTTGGCTTCGGTCTTTCCGGATGCTCATCTGGCCAGGTGAAATCGGATGATGGCCGTGGCTCGCCTGGCGTGTCAGCAACGACAGACACCGATGGACCAGTTACCGAAACTGGAATTGCACCCGCGAAAATTGATGCGGCACCAGTTCCGGTTGAAGCGCCGAAGAACGTGTCGGTGGACTCGCGGTATAAAATTTTGGGTGCCGCACTTCGTGATTCGGCGGCAAAGCCAGGGCAAGTGCAAGAAGAGGCGATTCGCATTCTCGGCGCTAATCCGAACGATGCGATAGCGTTGAACTCGCTTGCGATGTTGCATCTGCATCATGGGCGCACAGGAGCCGCTAAGCTTCTCTTAGCGAGAGCACTCGAGAAAAACCCACCAGAAGCTGCTGGATTACATAATAATATGGGCGTTGCGCTGCTGGATGAGTCTCAGCAAGATTCTGCGATTGTCGAGTTCAAGAAGGCACTGGCGCTGGATCCGAATCATACCGAAGCTCTTGGAAATCTGGGTTCGATCTATGTAAAGGCCGGTGACCACAGCAAGGCCTTGCCGATGCTTGAGACCTCTTATAAGCGCAATCGGAACAACGTCGCGATTCTCAACAATTACGCCATTGCCCTTCGAGGAAACAAAGATCTCGAGGGAGCAAAGCGTGTTTATGAAGAAGCTTTGAAAATCAACTCGCGCGACGTAAATACAATTTTTAACCTCGCAATTCTATATATCGACTTCATGAACAGGGCTAAAGACGGACTCGACCTGGTCTACAAGGTAAAATTCATCGAGACCCAGAGAAAAGACGTCCTGTCGCGCGCAAATGCTTTGGAAAAAAAAGCAAAGTCAGAGTTAAAATGAGTCAGGAATAATATCTGAGATGGCACTTTATGAGTTCACCAGCATGATCACCAGCCGAATTACCAGAGTCACTCTGGCTATAGTAACTTGCAGTCTCTTTGCCTTTGGAGCCTTTGCCCAAGAAAAGAGCGCGGAGAAGAGCCAAGAAAAGGGTGCTGCGGCCGCTGCTAAAGGCGGCGGTAGCAAGAAGACGACCATCAATTTCGAAGATCAGTTGATTGAAGGACAAGCGCAGAAACACGAACTCTTCTATCTTCTTCAGCAACGCAATAACAATTTCAAGCGACTCATTCGACTTCGAGAAAACTTCCTCCCGGAAATGCGCAAGACCTCTGAAGATGTTGGTCGACCCCCAGGCGGAAAAGGGAGGGGCTCTTGAAAAAACCAATCGTGCTTCGAATTTTCAAGGGAGAGCAGCTTCTTGGCGTAAAGCAGTTTGCGGATCCGCAAATTGTCTTTGGTCGAGTCGGTGCTGATTCTGAGGCGCAAGTTCCCTTGGAGGGTGACTCGGTGTCACTGATTCACGCCTCGATCGAGGAGCGTGAAGAGGGAAAGTACTTTGTTTCAGATCTAGGCTCGGTAGGTGGGACACTGCTGAACGGCAAGCCTGTGCTCGATGGTGCGATTGAATCAGGCGACGTTCTCTATATCGGCGATTATAAGGTTGAATTCTATATTGGTGCGCCGAGACCTAAGGGCGGTACCGCGATCGGTATTCCGATTCCACCGGCGGACAAAGAAGAGGAACAACCTGTCCAAAAGCCAGCCGCGCCACCGATTCCCACGCCCGTAGTGCCACCTGTAATACAATCTGTAGCACCAAAAGCGCCTACGGTCGTACCGATGACGCCACCGGCACAGAGTCCGACGCCTCCCAAACCGACGGCTCCGCCACCGGCGACGACGTCCGCGCCGATATCTACGACGACATCCACGACGACATCCACGCCGCCGCCCACATTAAAGCCGACACCGATTCCGTATACTCCGGCTCCAGCGAAACCACAGCCGCCACCGGTGGCAGCGCCGATCGTGGCAGCTGGTGTTGGTGGCGCGGGTATGAGTCTTGCGGCTCCGAGAGCGCGAGCTGCATCTTCGATCGGTCGGCATGAGCGCAAGAAGAAGGACAGAAAAACCTTCGCGCCTCCCAGTAAGTTCAATGACGTTCGTGACTTTGTGAAACCATCCAAAGGCACGGTCATCGAAGTTCTAGTCGCCTGGCGTGAGCGAATTATCAACACCTATCATTATTCGCAACCGAAGACGATCACGGTTGGCTCACATCCTGAAAATGACATCGTAGTACCGCTTCTGAATTCGACTGTGCGCAAACAGCCTATTCTCAAGATTGATCGGCAAGCGATCATTTTGATAAGTGGCAATATGCAAGGCGAAGTGATTCGCGGCCAAACCAGTTCAAGCTTTGCTGAATTGAAAGCGCGTTTCGGGCAACTGGGGCAGCAGCAGACTCTGGCGCTTGAGCAGGGTGAGATGGTGCGCCTAGAGCTCAATGATCAGGTCGCCCTGATTATTCGCTATGTTTCTGATTCGCCCAAGCCTTTGATCGCGCCCCTTTTGGATTTCACGGCCGCCGAAACCACCGGTGTGGTGCTTGCGCTCGCATTGGTCGCGACTCTTTGGCTAACAATGTATGTTTATCACCCACTCCGCGAGTTACCGGGAGAAACCAACGAGCCGCAGTTGGTGGCGAAGATCATGATCACGCCACCTACGCCGCCGCCACTTCCGCAACCGCCGCCGCCACCACCGGAGCCTGAGGCTACGCCTCCGCCACCACCGGAGCCTGAGGCTACGCCTCCGCCGCCGCCACCACCCAAGCCTACGCCGCCACCTAAAAAGCAAGTGGTGAAACTGGATAAGAAGACGCAGGACCCGCAGCCCAAAAAAGCGGTAGCGGTTACCAATTTGACTAAGAAAAACGATGCAGGGGTTTCGGCCAACGCTGCTCCCAACAAAAATACAAAGGGACCGCGCATGCTCACTTCGCCGAAACAAGGCGGCGCTATTAAGGTAGCGAAAAAAGAGGGCGCGCAAATGCAATCGAAGAGTCGCGACGTATCGAAAGCCGGTATGTTCTCGGTCTTTGGCAATAACGGCCAGCAGGATAAACTTTCGGGCTCAACATCGGGATCTGGAGAGCTCACTGGAATGGCCGCGCATGCGACCGGAACGGCTGGTTCTGCAGTAGATCGAGCCGGTAAAGGTTTGGGTTCAGAACTCAAGGATACCGGAGTCGGCGGCAGTGGTAAGGCTCTTGAAGGAATAGCCGGCGGCGTGAGTACCAAAGGTCGGGGCAGCGGCGACGCGGGCTTCGGTACAGGTGGTCTCGGCACCCGCCAGGGCACGAAGATCTTGACCGGTGGTTCTGGTGAGATGATCAAAGGAACGATCGATCGCGAGGCGATTCGCCGAGTGATCCTCGCCAACATTAAGACCATTCGCGCTTGCTATGAGCGTGAACTCAATCGTAGCCCGGGCCTCTACGGTAAATTGGTGCTCGGCTGGGATATCGGTGAACAGGGTCGAGTAGTTGGCACACGTGTGAAATCGAATGAGCTCGGCAGCAAGACAGTTGCGGATTGTATCCTCGGACATTTGAGAACCTGGCGCTTCCCGGATCCACCGGCTGGTCAGGTTGTCGAGATTGAGGCGTATCCGTTCTTGTTCTCGAACTGATGAATTTGAGTTTGAATTTGTGATTAGGGATCTTTGACGGGAGGAACGATCAAGTGGAACCACAAGTTGCGCAAACCGCTGGCGAAGCCGCAATCAATGCAGCAGGGCATAGCAATTTCATAGTCTCAGCTTTCCAACAGGGCGGCACCGCGATGTACGTTATCGCAGCCGTTGGCATTCTCACCGTGATGCTCATTATCGAGCGTTTCGTTACTTTGAGAATGTTGACGGTCGACAAGGCTGATTTTAACGAGCACCTGTTCGGGATGGTCTTGCGCGGTGATATCCGCCAAGCGATCACGTACTGTGACTCAAAGCCGTCGCCACTGACCAACACGCTTAAAAACGGTCTGGTTCAAGTGATGAATCATCGCCCTGACGAAGAGGTCCAGGTCGCGATGGATGCAACAGTTTTGCGCGAAACTCCTCGGGTGGAAGGCTGGTCGGCGTTCCTTGCAGTATTCGGTAACGTCTCAACTCTGACAGGGCTGGTCGGTACGATCGTCGGTATGATCACCTCGTTTAAAGGTGTGGCGGCGGCAGGAGCGGCAGAAAAGGCGATGATGCTCTCAAAGGGTATCTCTGAGGCGCTTCACTGTACGGCGTTCGGACTGATTGTGGCGATCATCGCGATTCTTGCCTACGGATATTTCCAGGTACGCATCGGACGCATTCTAAATGAAGTCGTCGAGAGTTCGATGAGCCTCATGAATCTGGTTGTCGCCAATCGCGATAAGATTAAAGATTAAGCCTCGGATGTGTTGAAGTAGTAGAAAGGGATAGGCGACATGGCTCAAGTTGATGATTCCTCCTCGGGACGAAACGCGAATGCGGATTTAAATCTCGTCCCGTTCATTGATTTGATGAGTGTGTTGATCACCTTTCTCTTGATCAAGGCAGTGTGGTCGCAGGTTTCGATGATTCAATTGGGTTCAAGCATCTACGGCAAAAAACAAGAGAACAAAGACGAGAAGCCGCCGCCGCCGACTCCACATGCCGATATCCCTCTCCGTTTGGATGTTAAAGATAACGGCTTTCGTTTGATAATCGGGTCGCAGAGGTTCCAGATTCCAAAATCTGGAGAAAAGTATGACGCCGAAGGCCTGATGAGCCATCTCAAGAAAGTGAAGAGCGACTATCCCGAAAAAACGGACGCCGTGATTACTGTTGATGACGAGGTCGCTTACGAGTTTTTGATTCTTGGAATGGATACATTAAATCAGTCGGGCTTTCCCTCAATTTCTGTTTCCACCGTAGGAGCTGAGTGATGGCGATTTATGTGCCTGGTCTTCGAGATAGACATAATCGCCCGAAGCGAAACGGTAAGCGCGCCATTGTCGCTATGCTGTCTTTGACCGCCATGGTCGACATGTTTACGGTGTTGGCGGTATTTCTGCTGCAGAATTATCAGACTACCGGCGAAGTCATTGAGCTTTCCGATGATGTGGAACTCCCTAAGGCATCGCAGGTAAAGGAACTAAAGCCGGCGCACGTAGTGACGATCAGTCCCACGGAAGTCGCGCTTGATAAGGTCAAAGTCGCCGACATTAAATCGATACGGGCGCAAAATGAATGGGACATCCCACTTTTAAAGGCCACAATTATTGATAATTTCAAGAGAATGGAAGAAGCTCGGCGCCTGGGCGGTCTTGAGAAAATTAAAGCTGCGGTTGATCAAAACAAGCCCGAGGGTCAGCGCGAGGAGCCCGAAGATTTTCGCCGTGTAACGGTGCAGGCTGATAAGTCGATCGACTTCCTGACCATCAAAAAAGTCATGTACACGCTTTATGAATCCGGTGCATCTGAGATCAACTTTGCGGTTATGAAAGATGAAAAAGGGCGAATGTAGTTAGGCGGCTGAGTCTTCGCTCTTGCTGTCTGTGATGAAGCGCTTGATATAATCGTGAATCAGAGTATGCGTTTCAGGATGTACTTTACTAAAGCGAATGCCTGCATGACCTGATTCGGTCACGTAGACGACCTCTCCCCGTAAATGAATGTGGCCTGGAATGTCGCCCGCTCTGATCAGGAGCGCCACTTCGTCGCCGCGGCGAAGTTCGTGAGCGCCGGATACGCCAATACCACCAACACTGATAGAGGCGGCTTTGGCGACAAACCCTCTAGTACTTTGACAGATAAATTTCTAGCCGGTCTCACCGAGACTTCTTCGCCGGTTGG
>SXRI01000050.1 GCA_005793615.1 Bdellovibrionales bacterium | reverse complement strand
TGATGCCGCCGATGAACTTACGTAGTTTGATTATATGCATCTTGGTTTGTTGGGGAATTTCTGCCTTTGCGGCTCCAGCGGAGAAAGGACCAGAGAAAGGACCAGAGAAAGGACCAGAGTGGGCCGAGGTTGATCGCCTTATCGGTGAACAAAAATTTCAGGCTGCTTTGGATAAAACCATGGATCTGGTTCAAGGCGCCCGAACGCGCGGTGATGTGCGGCTGACGACTGAAGCCTTGATCAAAGCGACACAACTAAAAATTGGACTTCATGGCTACGAGACGGCGGTGCGCTTTTTGCGGGATCAGCCACCACCGTCTGGTGGAAAATACGGTGCGGAGCGAGTACTCCTCAGCCTTTACTACATTCGTTCACTCATGAGTTATCAAGAGGCTTACAGTTGGGAGATCAACCGGCGCGAAAAAACCGTATCGACTGAGTCTGTTGACCTTAAGGCGTGGACTCGTGAGCAAATCGGCCAGGAAATTTCGCGATCGTTTGAAGCGTCTTTCAAAGAGGTCACGGCAATCGACTTTACCGCGCCGGCCTTCTTTCAATCCTATCTCATTCCTAACAATTATCCCAAGGGCGTTAGACCAACGCTTCGTGATGCCGTGGTTTATTTGGCTGTCGAACATCTTTTAAACCATCAGTTTTGGACGCCGAAGCAACTCAATGAAGTCTATAGCTTGGATCTCGCCAAGATGTTGAATGCGAACTCGGCTTCGACGGGTGTACATTTGAGTGCCGCAGATGAGAGGGAGCATCCTCTCGTTCGGGTGGCCGGGTGGCTGAACGAACTCAAACGTATGCATACCGAAAAATCTCGGCCAGAGGCAGCACTCGAGGCGAGTTATGAACTGCATGAGGCTCTACATAGGTCTTTCACCGCCGAAGTCGATCGCGAGCGAATCATTCAATCGTTACAGACCCTGCAATCAGGGAGTACCATTAAGGCGAGGTATCCTTGGTGGGCTCGCGGACAAGCTCTGCTCGCCGAGTTCTTACGTAGCGAAAATCGTAGTGAACGCATGGTCAACGCGCGCCGTGAAGCGCTGGTGGGACATAGCGCCTTTCCCGAAACTCCCGGTGGTCAGCTATGTAAGAGCATTCTTCATGCGATCGAGACACCTCATTACCAGTTATCGATGATGTCCGTTGATGGACCTCAGCGCCGATCGCTCATGATCAATTACCGCAATATTTCGCGCCTTTATTTTCGCGCCTATGCGATGGATTTCGAAAGTGAACTCAAGCAACCGAGCTCGGAACTTCTCGGAAGCGTTAGCTATGGGCAAGCGCGAAAGCTCATTGCTTCGAAAGCGTCACCAAGTGCTGAGTGGTCGGCGACTTTGCCGGTCGCCGGTGACTACCTTGAGCATAGGTACTTTGTCGACATGCCTTCTTTGAAACCCGGCAAGTATTTTGTGGTGAGTTCGATGAACGGGTCGTTTGCTGAAGCCAACAACATCGTCAGTGGTGTCACGACCGTCGTGTCGAAACTCGTGGTGAGTTCGTGGCAAAATCATCGTGAGCCGAGCAAGCAAATTGAAGTGCGTGTTTTTGACGGTGATAGCGGCCGTTCGCTCAAGGGAGCAAAAGTCACATTGTACCGATTCTTTTGGAACAAAGCTCCTGAGTTAGTCAAAACCATTGAAACCGACAGTGAAGGTTTGGTGTTTTTCAACCCCACGAAAGTTGAAAAGCAGGGGCATCAAGGCTATATCGCGGTCGCGCGGCTCAGTAGTGAATTTGGCAGTGAATTTGCTTTTAGCTCGCTACTCTATGCTAGCGGTCCCTATGAGCCGGGACGAGAAAACGCAGCGTCCTTAGTTTATACCGACCGATCGATCTATCGGCCAGGGCAAACTCTGTATTTTAAGGTGGTAGCCTACTCTGGGAAACAGAGCTTGGGGCAGTTTGCGACGGCCAAACCTGATGAAACCGTCACGGTTCAGTTGCGCGACATCAATAATCAAGTGGTCGCTAAGAAAACGCTCAAAACCAATTCCTTCGGAACCGTTTCGGGACAGTTTGTGATTCCTGAGGGAAAACCCCTTGGTTCGTGGCGGCTTGAAACGCTTCCCTTTCACGGAAGCAGCACCGTGCTGATTGAAGAGTATAAACGGCCGACCTTCGAGACGGAGATCAAGGCGGCAGAAGTACCACTGCGACTCAATCGAAAAGCGTTGGTCAAGGGTGCCGCTTCCTACTTTTTTGGCGCGCCACTCACCAACGGCACGGTTCGATGGCAAGTGACGCGAACCGAAGTTTTGCCGTGGTGGTGTTTAAGGTGGATATGGCCGCCGCGACCGAGTTCAGTGGAGACTGTGGCCTCGGGAACGACACGTATTAAGAGTGACGGCAGTTTTGACCTTGAGTTCACGCCGAAGGCTGACGAGCGGAGTGTGAAAGCGATTGATGGAGTTACCTATAATTTTCAGGTGTCGGCGAACGTAACCGATGAGGGCGGGGAGACACGAAGTGCGGCGCGAACCTTCCGTTTGGGCTTTGTGGCGTTGGAGGCTCGGTTCGATCTTGGAAAGAGTTTTTATCAGGTGGGGCAAGAGCTGGCGATGGATGCGTTACTTACGGATCTTGACGGCAAGGCTCTTGCTGGCAACGGACTGATTCGACTTGTCAGGCTCAAGGCACCAGGGGTCGTTCTTCCTTCTGACGTGCCAATGATGAACACACTAGGGACGATCAAACAACTGCCTCATGACCTGAAACGCGCCCGTTGGGAAAGTGAAGTCCCTTGGGAGTCGATTACGCGCACTTGGCCGGAGGCCTCGACGATTCATTCGGCTTCACTGACTCATGATGTGAACGGCCGCGCCCATTTCACCTCGCCCAAAATTCCTGAACCGGGGGTGTATCGTCTACATTACGAAAGCAAAGACGCCTTTGGCTCGATTCTCAAAGTGTCGCGCGACTTCGTGGTAGTGCCGCTCGGAAAAACGCCCGCGTCGGCGGTGGCGCTACCGATTGTGGTATTGGCGGAGAAGAACACGGTCAAAGTTGGCGAGAAGGCGCGAATTTTGGTGCACTCCGGACTCGACGGACAAGAATTGAAAATAGAAACCTATCGCAGTGGCGTTCGCGTTCTGAGTCGCAAATGGGTGGCGAGTGCCGATACGAGCGTCATTGAAATTCCGATTACCCGCGAGGATCGCGGCGGTTTGGCGGTTACGGTCACAGGTCTGCGCGATTACCAACGTCTTTTCGGACAGGTGTTATTGACCGTTCCGTGGGATGATCGTCAGTTGAATCTTGAGTTCGCCACTTTCCGAGACAAAATTCGTCCTGGCGCCCACGAGAAATTTGTGGTGAAGGTCAAGGGCGCCCGTCAGCCTCTCGATGGTGCCGCCGAAGTCTTGGCCTATATGTACGACAGAAGTCTTGATCTCTTTGCGCCGCACAGCCATCCTGATGTGCTTTCGCTTTACCCGCAAACTGTGATGGCTTTGCCCGCGACGTTCTCGCTCGGATCGGCCACTGGATATCTCTTTCTTGGCGGTTGGCCCGCAGGGCCCGAAATACCGTCGTTGGTTCCTGACCACTTGGCACACTTGGATAGCTATGGCATTGGTGGCCCAGGCGGGCGCTTGTCAATGATGAAAAAGAGTATGCTGAGCCGGTCCGTTGAAATGAACTCAGTCGAAGAAACTGCCATGGATGCACTCAGTGCGCCTGCCAGTGCGCCGCCCAGTAAACCTACCAGTGAACCAGCCAGTGAACCAGCCATTGCGGAGGCCCTGCCGCAAGCCAAGTCCGCACCTGCTAGAGTTCTGCGCGAAGAAAAGACAGGTGACGCCCAAGCGTTGCGCGCGGAGTTTTCAGAGACGGCATTTTTTCGGCCGCATCTTGTGACCGGCGTCGATGGCACAGCTGAGATTGAGTTTGATGTTCCTGAGTCGGTGACCTCGTGGCGTGTGTTGGCGCATGCGATCACGCAAGATTTCCGAGGTGGCTATGTTTCCCGTGAAACCAAATCGGTTAAAGAGCTGATCGTACGACCCTATTTGCCACGCTTTTTGCGAGAAGGCGATGCCGCCGAGATCAAGGTGGTTATCAACAACACCTCCTCTGAAAAGATGAGTGGTGAACTCAGTTTCGACATAGAGGATCACGAAAGCGGGAAGAGCCGTTTATCTGAGTTTGCTCTTCAAGGCAAATCCAAGCGGACTTTTGCTGTCGGTAAGAATGATTCAACAACGTTGACCTTTTCGATCACCGCGCCGAAAGCGGTCGGCAGTTTCGCTCTCAAAGTCATGGGTCGCAGTCAAAAGTTCTCTGATGGCGAACGGCGCCCGTTGCCGATTTTGCCAGGTAGATTACATTTGGCGCAGTCACGCTTTGTGACTCTGAAAAACAAGGCGCGGAAAACGCTGGAGTTCCCAGATCTGGCGAGAGGCGGAGATAGCACGCTAGTTAATGAAAAAATGGTCGTTACTGTTGATGCCCAACTTTTCTATGGCGTTTTACGCGCGCTGCTGTATTTGAGTCGCTACCCTTATGAATGTGTCGAGCAAACTCTAAATCGCTTTGTCTCGGCCGGCATTCTGTCGTCGCTCTTTTCCAAATACCCTGCGGTGGCGAAAATGGCGAAGGGGTTTTCGGGCCGCAATACGAAGTATGAGAGTTTTGATGATCAAGATCCAAATCGACGTATGAGTCTTGAGGAAACTCCTTGGCTTCTCGAAGCTAAAGGCGGTGATCGAGAGGGTGGCGATTTGGTCAATGTCTTGAACGCTGATTTCGCGAAGGCTGAACGTGATTTGGCTTTGCGGCGGCTTAGGAAGTTGCAACTTCCTTCGGGCGGTTTTTCCTGGTTCGAAGGCGGGCCTGTTGATGACTACATGAGCATTTATATTCTAATGGGCTTGAGCCGCGCGCGGGAGTTTCAAGTCGATATTCCGAAAGACATGGTGGTTCGAGCTTGGGCACATGTGCGCTCCTGGTTGGATTCTAGGCTCGACGAAATGATCATGCATAAGTGTTGTGCCGAGCTTGTGACGATGGTTGGATTTACTTTGAGTTCATTTCCGGACGATACTTGGACCGGAGAAAAGTTTGATGGCGCCTATCGGCAACGCCTCCTCGATTATAGTTTTGCGAATTGGAAAGCGCAGTCACCGCTGATCAAAGGTTACCTGGCACTCACCCTGAAACGTATGAAGCGCACGAGCGACGCAAAACTGGTGTGGGATTCAGTGATGGATTCGGTGAAGTTCGATGAAGAGACCGGTTCGCACTGGGCGGCGGAGGACCGTTCGTGGCTGTGGTACAACGACACGATCGAGACTCACGCCTTTAGTCTGCGCGTTCTGATGGAGCTCGAAAACGAAAGTAAACATAAAGAAGGCTTGGTACAGTGGTTGTTCTTAAACAAGAAACTCAATCACTGGAAATCGACGCGAGCAACGGCTGAGGTGATCTACGCACTCGCTCACTTCCTTGATAAACAGGGGCAACTGGGTGGGCGTGAAGCCGTGAAAGTGGAAATCGGCGGCGGGCCAACGACTGAGTTTCAGTTCGAACCCGATAAGTTCACCGGGCGGAAAAATCAAGTGGTGATTTCTGGAGACAAAGTCAGTAGTCAAACTGCGAAGATCACCGTCAGTAAGGAGACCCCGGGTTTTGCTTTTGCTTCAGTGACATGGCAGTTCTCGACAGAGAAGTTACCGGAAGAGGCTTCGAGTGACTTTTTTTCGGTCACGCGGCGCTATTTCAAGCGCGAACTGGTGGCCGGAGAGTGGCAGCTGAAACCCATCAGTGAAGGTACCAAGGTCGCAGTTGGTGATCAGATTGAAGTCCAACTCTCGCTCAAGACAAAACATGAGGCCGAGTATGTGCACTTACGTGATCCACGCGCGGCGGGACTTGAGGCGGAGACCTTGAATTCCGGCTACAAATGGGACTTAGGAATTTTTTGGTACGAAGAGACCCGTGACAGCGGCTCGAATTTCTTTTTCTCTAGGCTCCCGGTCGGTGAATACACGTTCAAGTATCGCCTTCGGTGCAATATGGCCGGCGCGTTTCGGGTGGGACCAGCGACCTTGCAGTCGATGTATGCACCCGAATTTAGCGCTTATTCCGCCGGCCATTTGCTCAAGATTCAACCTTAGGAGTAGCGAGTGGCACTGGCGTAAGAACTCCAGTCCGAAAATGACGTCGTTGGCTTAAGAGAGGTACTGCGATCACAAAAAAACCAACGACGTAAACGAGGCCGAGAATCTTGAGCGCGGCGTTCGGTCCATGATGATCGAGAACTGAGCCGATTATCGGGCCGAAAACTAAAAACAATGCCCGCGTTCCAAGGCTCCCGATCGAGTTCGTGGTGGCGCGCATTTCGGACGGCACGCGAGTGTTGATGGCGTCTTGAAATAGGACCTGATTCATGGCGCGGCAAATGGCGAAGGCGAGACCGAACGCCAGTCCAGTAAGGCCAACCGAGTAGCCCATGCCGAGATAGCCGATAATTGGCATCAAGGCGATGACCACGATCGAAGTTGTCGAACCGATTTTTTCTTCGATCGAATGTGCGTAACGACTTACGAACGCGATCACGAAACTGTTAATGGCCCAAAGATAACCAAACCAGGAATAATCCAGGCCACGGGCCTCCCAATAAGGCTGGAACGACCAAATCGCGCAGTAAGTGGCAAAACCGTAGAAAACAAAACTTCCGATGGCCATAGTTAGGAAGCGCGAATGACCGAAGAGCGCCCGCCCGATCGCGCGAAAGTTCTCAAGATGTGAGCCGCGTTTTAGCTTCTCTCCCTTCGGCTCATAAAGAGTCATGGCAATGATCACCGGTAGCCAGGCAGTGAGCGCGTTGGCATAAGCTGGCCAGTCGAGTGAAAAGGTCGCCAGGTATCCGCCCAAAAGCGAAGCGATTCCCTCGCCAATGGTGAGCGCGGTGAGCCTACGTCCTAAGTAGCTCGCGGGTCGGCGAGTGTCGCCGAGGCGCTCAAGCGAACCATAAAGAATTGCGACATCACAGCCGGACTGTAAACTTAAACCAAGACCAAGTATGACTTCATAGATGGCAAAGCCCCAGAAGGTATTGTCGAACCACAGAAATTGAAAGGCGAT
>SXRI01000049.1 GCA_005793615.1 Bdellovibrionales bacterium | reverse complement strand
TCACGAACTGCTCGCGCCCCCCAAAAGGCGGCATCGGACAGTGCGTCCGCAATCCGGGCATGAGATCCACGGCCTCCCCGGCCAGACCTCCGTCGCCAAAAGCCTGCGCCATCGAGGTGAACCACGCGCGCAAGCCCGGTGTCGATGACCGTGCTGACGCCGTCGATGGTGAGGCTGGTCTCGGCGATGTTCGTGGCAAGGACGATCTTTCTGGTGCCATCGGTGTTTTTGCGAATCGCGAGATCTTGTTCTTCTAACGGAAGACTCCCGTGAAGTTCGAGAACACGAAAGCCACGGCGGTCGGCGATTGGTGAGAGGCGCTCGCGAACGCCGCGGATCTCTCGGGCGCCAGGCAAAAACACCAACAAATCGCCAGCAGTCGAAGAATCGTCACCGTTCGCTAGGATTTCGCCGATACTTTCCGCCACTTGATCAAGAAAGCGGGGGCCGGTGTCGAGCATGAGCGGGCGTTTACCGTGATGCACTTCAACCGGATAGGTGCGCCCTGGAACCCGTTCGATCGGGCAGTCCTTAAGAAACGAGGCGACGCGATCGGCATCAAGAGTTGCCGACATAACGATGATTCGAAGATCGGGACGAGCGAGTTCTTGTAGTTCAAACAAAAGCCCGAGCGCGAGATCGGTGTGTTGACTGCGTTCATGAAATTCATCGAGAATCACGCAGCCGACATCGCTGAGTTCGGGATCGTTCTTCAATCGCCCTGCGAGCAAACCTTCGGTCAGGATCTGAAGGCGTGTCGTGTTCGTGGTGCGGTTTTCAAAGCGCACTTGATATCCAATTTCGCCGCCGCCAACAGACCAGCGCTGTTCACTCGCAATACGATGGGCCGCCGCTCGAGCTGCCAGGCGGCGCGGTTCAAGCATCAAGACTTTCTTTCCCGGGTCAATTAACGACGACCGTATCAGACGAGGTGGAAAGCGCGTGGTTTTACCGGCCCCAGGTTCCGCCACCAAGACCAAGTTGCGATGTGATGAAAGCTTAAGCGCAAGACCGGGCCAGGCCAAATCTAGGGGCAGAGGCTCGAGTGTTGGATCTGGGGAAGATGACTGATTCACTCGGTCAGCATAAGTCTGATCTTCGTTCTTGTCGCTAATCTAGTCAGTAAAATCCAAAATTGTCGAAAACTTTGACGACTGCCACTGCTTAAGCACCTGTCGAAGCTGACGGTTGGCGTCTTGAATACAGCCAGGCGCGGGGCGCTAGATTCTCAGTAGCCGAGTCTGCATTTTGCTTTGTTCTTTTAGTCTACTGAAGGTCATCTTTAAATTGAGCGGACAATTGGGCGGAGAAGCGTGTTTACCAATATTGCTATGGTATCTCAAGCCGGGCCTGAGTTACTGGAGATTCGCAAGCTCCTACGTAATCCGGTGCTGTACACCGTTCGCGAGTTTCTATCGCTCGATGATGTCAATCAGGGGCTGCTCAATTATCCGTTTGATGTTTTGCTGATGCGTTTAGGCCGATTCGAGACTGCCCATGTGAACTTGGTGTTGAAGGTGCGCCAGAGGTTTCCAAATGTGGCGCTGGTGACTTTGAGCCCAGAGGTTCGTCCCGAGGCACGTTATCATCTTAAAGATGTGTCTCGGCATAAGCTCCTGCTTGAGCCGCTGGAGATGTTTGATCTACCTCAGGTCATCGAGAAGTTAGTGAACGGCGCTTCAAGCCCGACCCGTCTGCATCCTCGGGTCCAAAGAGATGGTGAGTGCGAGCTCGTGGATATGGAAAAGGGCGAAAAAATTCCGGCAAGATTTTTGGATTTTGCCCAGCTGGGTGCAAAGTTGAGTGTGCAGCCAAGGACCCCGCTCAGAAAAAACACACTCTATCAGCTTCACTATCCATCGACGACGGAACCGGGCAGGATACAAAAGATCGCCTCGAAGGTCGTTTGGGCGCAAGTTTCAAGCGGAATGGTGGGCACGATCATGAAAGGGCCGCAGCAAACGCTCGGCCTTCGGTTCATCGCCGCTGTTTAGCGTGGGCCTAGCGAACGTTCTTATGCAAATTGGTGTAATTGGCGCGCAGCTCAGCGAGTGCATGGCGAGTATCGGATTGAGCCTTTTCCCACTCACCTTTGCCTGCCGACTTGGCAGAGCGCAAAGTTTCCATAAAGCGATCAAGCAGTGGCTGCATCGCTGCGGCCGCGCGATCACGATACTCTTTGGCGGCGGGATTAGTGTTTGCCGTCGGCGGTTGGCGCCAGTTGAAAATCGCGTTTTCTACAAACTTGGCGTTTTCCTCACAGCCGGCGATGAAATCAGCGCGCTCGGTGTAGGGGTAAGTCAAATCACTGACTCCAGGAGCCACGGTCGGGGCCGTCGACCATTTTTCGTATTTGGCGTTTTGGCGACCATAGGAGCCGTTATTAAAGGGAATGCCGTTGGTGAGATCAATCGGAGTGTGGCCGCTGTAGCGAGTAGCCGGTTCAAGCTTTTTCGCTTCGGGAATTGGCGGATGATCCTTGCCGCTGGCAAAAGGAGTGAGAAGCGCGATGAAGGAAAACACACAGACGGATTTGAGCATATTCTTAGTGGGTCGCATTTTGAATTTCCTAAGCCTTGAGAGGTGTCCCTGATAGATGTCGTCAATTAAATGTCATCATGGTCTGATATTGCACAAACCTCGTGGCCTGGACAATCGTGCTTGCGTTGCGTTAGGTGGCGTTAATTAAGAGCGCCCACTCAGGCCTGCGCCGTGACGAATATCAACTCCCGAAGCGGCAAAAATCACGTCTTCAGCGATATTGGTGGCATGGTCGCCGATTCGTTCAAGGTTGCGCGAGATCAAAATCAGATCCATGGCACGCTCGACGGCATCGGGGCTCTTTTTCATGATCATGGTCAGTTCTTTAAAAATGGCGTGCTTATAGTTATCAACGATGTCGTCGTTCTTAATGACCTCGCGAGCAAGTGCTTCGTCGCGGCGTACAAAGGCGTCAAGGGAAACGCGTGTCATCTTGCGAACCTCATCGGCCATCTTTGGTAGATCAATAAGCGGCTTGAGGGGTTCAACCCCGATGTAGTGGCGGCCGGCATGCGAGATATTGACCGCCTGATCCCCCATGCGTTCTAGATCCGAATTGATCTTGATGCAGCTCAAAACAAATCTGAGATCGCTTGCCAGAGGTGCCTGCCGGGCAAGAATGCGCAAACAGGTTTCGTCGATCGAGATATGATAACCATTGATCTTCTTTTCAACCGCATGAACTTGCTCAAAGGAATCCAGCGAGCGTTCAATCAAACCAGTCACGGCATGGGTGATGGCCGTTTCGACCGAGGCTCCCATGTCTAAGGTTTGTTTCTTGAGGGATTCGAATTCTTGGTCGAAAAACCGGTCCAACTTCGGCATTGCTAGATTCCTTTCTTTCCCTCACGCAGGCGTCTTGTCCGTGCTCAGTCTTACCCGGAGGCGCCTTACCCGGAGGTGTCTTACCCGGAGGTGTCTTACCCACGGGCGCCTTACCCAAAGTGACCGGTGATATAGTCCTCGGTAAGTTTCTTGGACGGTTGGGTAAAGATCTTTCCCGTCTCTCCGAATTCTATCATTTCTCCAAGGTACATAAAAGCAGTATAATCTGAAATTCGTGCTGCCTGTTGCATGTTGTGCGTGACCATGAGGATCGTGACTTCTTTTTTAAGTTCACTCACGAGGTCTTCAACTTTGGCGGTGGCAATAGGATCAAGTGCTGAAGTGGGTTCGTCAAAAAGCAGCAGTTCCGGGTTGATGGCCAAAGAGCGCGCGATGCAAAGCCGTTGCTGTTGTCCGCCGGAGAGATCATAGGCGAGATGGTTCAGCCGATCTTTGACTTCATCCCAGAGTGCGGCGGATTTGAGAGCTCTTTCCACGTGTTCTTCTAATATCGAACGGCGCCGAACGCCGCGAACTCTGAGCCCGTAGGCGACGTTTTCAAAGATCGACTTTGGAAACGGATTCGGTTTTTGGAAAACCATCGAGATCCGCATGCGGACTTCAATCGGATCGACGCTGGGATCAAGAACGTTGATGTCGTCGGGATGCAAGATAATCTCGCCCTCATAGCGGGT
>SXRI01000048.1 GCA_005793615.1 Bdellovibrionales bacterium | reverse complement strand
TTTGGTGTACAGCTTCTTTCATGAATAGTTCCTTAACAAATTCTACTAGCAAACAATTCACCGAGAACGAATTTAGAGTTCATTTGCAGAACGAACTCACAAGGCGTTGCCGTCTGAATGCGCGTTATTCACTGCGTTCGTTCGCGCGGACGCTAGCGATGGATGCTTCGAGTGTCTCGCAAATTCTCGGCGGTAAGCGCAGGGCCTCCGCTCAAATGATGGAACGAATTTGCGCGAAGATCGGTTGGCCCGAAAAGAGCGAGGCATCGAGTTCGCGTGAGGGTAACTACTTTCTGCTCAGCCAGGATTGTTTTGCGGCGATTGCGGATTGGTACCACTATGCGATTCTTGATCTCACGCTTTTAAAGTCATTTAAAAAAGATCCGACTTGGATCGCACGTCGCCTTGGGATTACACAGACTGAGGCAAAAATGGCGTTGGCTAGACTTCTGCGCCTTAAAATGTTGGAAGAAAAGAACGGTCGTTTACATAAGACGCAAAAACATTTCGTGAACTATGTGCCGGGACAAAGTTCCGCGAGCCATAAAGAGTATCAACGCCAGATCTTACGTAAGGCGCTCGAGGCTATCGACAACTGTAATGCCGAGGAAAAGGACATCACGGCCATTACCATCGCTGCCGATTCAAGAAAGTTCGAGGAAGCCAAGATGAGGATCAAACGTTTTCGCCGCGAACTTTGCGCCTTTTTGGAGAGTGGTGACGGGGATTCGATTCATGTTTTAGCAGTACAGTTTTTTCCACTGACAAAGGACTAACAAAAACGGAGGGGTTAATGTTGAAGTCATTTTTTTTAGGCGGGGTTTTATTACTGGCTCAGTTGGCGACCGAGCCAGTCGCGGCACTTACCGGTAACGATGCTGGCGGGGGCGCCGGAGCTGTCGTTTGCCGCGATCAAGTGAACGGGACGGTTCTGAGTGCCGAGCTTCTTGACCTTTTTGAGGCCCGGGCCAGCGGTGTCGAGCTTCGTGCCGTGCTCGGTGACGATGACGAGGAGTACTTGGCATTCTTGGACGCGCGCACGTGGGTAACCACGTCAATTCAACCGGCGCCACGTACGCCGAAAGAACGCGCCCGGAAACTCGTGGATTTCCATAAGACGGTGCGTGATTTTTATCGCTTCACCATCGAGGGTGAACGAGTCAAGCCGACGCGGGATTTTGGTCGTGTGCCGCAATTACCGAGGGGTTGCCGAGTTGAACAGTTGGCGCGTTTTGATGACCATAAGCAGATCATTCAGATCGATTCGGAGCTGTGGACGAGATTTGATAGTCTCAATCGGGTAGCTCTTTATGCGCATGAGTTTTTCTATCGCCGCTACCGTAACGCCGGTGAAACAAACTCGGAGTTGGCCCGTAAGCTTTTAGCAGCGGTCTTTGCACGCCAACCACAGGCTGGCGTTCGCGATGGCGTGCCAGAGGGAGCGCTTTTTTGTCGGGGGGAAGGTTTGGGCATGACCATGAACACCGAGTTCTTTCTCTTTCCCAACCCCTTAAGGTCAGGTGAAACAGTGTTGCAGTTCGCGAGTGTGAGTGGGCGCGAAACCCTGTGGCCCACCCGGGCTTATCTACCGTTCCATCTTGATGTGAAGGCAATTCAGAATCATGCAAACTATGGCGCTAGAATTGTTGATCCGAAAATCTCCTTTGCAGGTCGAGTGCCGATCGAGGGCGGACCGTTAGAGGTTTACTCGGTTAACTTGCGTTTTGAGTTCAATGAGCCAATCCAGCTTACACTTTTTAAAGACGGATCAGAGTCAGGGCGCCCGATCGTGATTGGGCATTGCCAATTAGACCCACTGATGGCTCCACTGAAGTGACAAAACGGCCGGTATTGAGAGGTGAACGGGCAGAAATCCTCTAAGTTGATGGCATGGATATTGCCTCATTCGATGAATGGGCGAATTAAAACCATGTATAGACAAGGAGGATTGCATGCGTTTCATTTGGTGCGCGTTCGGCATTAGCGCTACTCTGTTCATTGGACTGAGTGATGCCAGTGGGCTCATGCGACCTGATTTGGATAAGGTTTTTTCGCGGCCATTGATCGTTGGAGCGAGTGTGAGTGTTGGTATGCTTGCTACAGGACCAGGAGACATCGCCGCACGACTGGTGAATGGCGGGTCCAACACGGTGAATGTCGCCGAAAATGGTGCCAAAGGAAAGCAACTAGGCAATATCAGTTCGGAGAGTCTCGCGGAATACTCGGTGATTATTGGCGTGGATTATCTGTTTTGGGATTCAATCGAACGCGATCCGACCGAGAGCTTGCGCGCGCTCAGGAACTTGGTTCGCTCCGCGCGTAAGGCCGGAGTACCGTTAGTGCTTGGCGATATTCCGAAGCTGGTTTCGGAGCAAGTCGAAGCTAGTCGCGCGAAGTTGAATGGGCAAATTCACGCCCAGTGCCGGCGTGAGCGAAGATGCTATGTGCTAGAGATAGACAAATTACATCGCCAGGCCAGTGGTCCAGGCATCGTGATCGGTGAGTATCTTTATCGTTTTGCCGACCTGACGGTTGATGGCTTGCACACCAACCGCTTTGCCAACGACTACCTTGCTAGAAAAATTATTAGTCTTCTTAGTAGCAACGAATGAGTGCCGTGTAATTGATCTTCTGAGATTCAATGGTCGACCTGAGGGCGCGCTACATTCGTGAGCCGGGCCGACCAGCGCCAACGCTGTCAGCCAGTTTATGTTGCTTGCGAAGTGGTAAGGGCATAAATTGGGCTGAACAGGTAGGTTATGTCAAAATTGCAAGTTCATTTAAATCGAAATCTGCGCCGCTCGGTACTTCGCGGGCATCCTTGGATTTATCGCGAGGCCGTGGCGTCTCCACCGACGGTCGATAAAGCGCAGCTCTGCCAGGTCTTTGATAGTAAAAAAGAGTTTTTAGCGTGGGCGATATTTGACCCGCATGGCCCACTTTGCTTGCGAGTTTTAAGTTTTGAGAGAAAGCCGCCAGATTTTGATCTTTATAGATCTCGTTTGCTGGAAGCGTGGGCGATACGTCGCCTGATCGCTCATGAGCACACCACCTGCTTTCGACTTATTAACGGCGAAGGTGATCTGCTTCCGGGCTTAGTGTGCGATGTCTATGGCGGCGTGGCGGTCGTGCAGTTTGACGGCCAAGGACCAGGTGAATTCTGGGACCGTGAAACGATCGCCACCTGGTTGATCGAAGCCAAGGTTTGCCAATCAGTGGTCGAAAAGTTCCGCCGGAATAATGGTGGCGGTATTCGCCAACTCGCCGGTCCGCACGCGGCTACAATTGTTGAGGTCCGTGAAAATGGCGTGAAGTTCAAGGTTGATATTGAAAATGGTCAGAAAACCGGATTCTTTCTCGATCAGCGCGACAATCGAAAATATATTCAGTCGATCGTGCGCGGCTCATCGGTGATCAATATGTTCAGCTATACCGGTGGTTTCTCGGTCTATGCGGGTATGGGCGGAGCCAGTCGAGTGGCTAGCCTCGATATCGCGGCTCCCGCTATTGAGTTTTCCAATGAAAACTGGCTAAGCAACGGGCTATCACCACAAGTGCATACCGGTATTTGCGCAGACGTCTTTGACTACCTCAATGGTGCGAACGAACTTTGGGACAATGTGATTGTCGATCCGCCATCCATGGGACACTCCGAGGATCGCAAAGAGCTAGCGCAGACCAAGTACATCGAACTTTTCAATGGTGCGGTCAAGCGAGTCAGACGGGGCGGTCACCTATATCTGAGTTCTTGCTCAAGTCATATTTCCTTTAATGATTTTTTCGAGATCATCACTGAGTCGATTTCTAAAGGTAACCGCCGCGGGCGTGTTTTGCGTGTTTCTGGCCAGGGGCCGGATCATCCCTTTCCGCACGCCGCTCATGAACTTCGCTACCTAAAGTTTGTCCATTTGGTTTTGAACTAAGAAGATAGTGAAGTTCCGGTTTCTTTTGGCGGTGCCAGGGTAAAGACTAGATCGCCGTGCAGCGGACCTGGCCGTTATTCAATGTGCAGTGAAAATTGCTTTCCATGGTCATCCCGTCGTGGGTCATGTAGATCTTCACTTTAGCATCGTTAGCGGACTTCCAACTTTTGAAGCCCGAAATATGCACCACGTGATCTGGAGTGGTATCGGTAAAGAGCTTTAAAGACACCTGCGTGGCCTGCATAAGTTCGGCAGCGGAAAAACCAACAGGCGCCGCCATCGCGGTTACAGAGAAAACTGCGACAGCTGAAAGTGCGAAGGTGGAAAACATTTTTTGGATCATGGTGGTGCTCCTTTTTGTTTAGAAAACTAGTTTAAAAACTGTATTCATTTAAACGGCAAAATTGAATTGGTGGAATTGAAATCACTATTCCTTCGAAACACACCCGATTTATAGTCGCTCATCTGAGCCGGAAAGACATTCGGATTCGGCGGCCAATGCATGGAAAGAGAACCATCGGCGCTTAGATTTCCTGACACAATCGTAAGGCCCTCGCTGAACTTAAACGACCAGGCGATGGTTCCGGTATAAGGATCAAAGGCGCCGCGCTCAATGGCTTCGATCTTGGTAAGACCAACCAGGGATTGAAATGAACCCACAAAACTGACGGTGCTCGACAGTCGTTCCGCTGGTTGGTTGGGCATGACTACGCTAAACCAACGTTCGAGTTTCTGTCCAGGCTTGGTTGGGTCGATGTGGCCCAGAACCACAGAGCCCGCGAAGTCACCGCGCCACGAACGCATGACCCTGGCTTCAGACGCGAGGGTGGGCACGGTTCCTTTGACGAATTCAATGGTACCGACACGGCCATAAGCTTGTGAGTACCAAACGCCGCGAATAAATCCAGAACTCCAATCCGTGATCATGATGAACGAGTCGGTTCCAGGAGCGTTGAGGGCGAAGCCAGGGCGGATATAAAAGGATCTTGGTTCATAGCGATGCGAGACAAAGTGCCCCTCAGTCGGGGCGCCAAAGTGAAGAACCGAAGTCGTAGAGACAAAGACTTTATTGGGATTGTGCGGGTTCTCAGTTGATACGCTCGCCATCACCCGAAGAGCAGCAGATTGGTAGCGGTCGCTGGACTCGTGGTGCAGGAAGCCGTGATAGTGTCCGTCAAGGAGTTCAGCCAGAGCCTCATCTTTTACACTGCCCGGAAGCGGCAAGGGTTTGAGTTGCTCGTCGCTGGCGGTGACATGAAAGCGGCGTGGAAAGGTTGCCGGTTTATGGATTTCGTTGTCGAGTCGCTCAAACTGACAGCGCACCCTTGTTTGCGGGATGCGGTAGGTGCAGGCGAGACGCCCCCCTGAGCGTACACACTCGATCGTCGTCGATGATGGACCCAAAAATACAAATTTTCCGCGAAAAGGGTCATACGAACCGCCAGCAAAGCTCCCTTGTGCGGACCATGGTTGAGCGCCCGCGACCGCCGAAGGCTTATTGCGGTAGCCAAGGCGCGCGACCACTTCGTAATCGAACATCGGCTTAGCGCCTTCGCCAACTTCTTGAGTACGTAAGGCTCGGGCCGTTTGCACTTGGAATACGGCTGTTTGTTTGTCGCATTTTCCCTCGTACTGACCGTCGAGAAGTGGCGCTAGCGGGAGCTTAAGATCCGGATCGGGGCGGCGCTCGGGCTCGTCGCCGGGTTCATCGCTCACTAAATCCAAAACGAGTTTGCCGCCGATGGCAGAGGAGCGCATCCAAATCTTACCTTCGATGCGGGCGTAGCCCTCGCCAGATTCAACTTTGCCGTTGAATACCAGATCGCTTGCGGGTTCATCAAAGATCAGAGTGCCGCGGTCGAAGTCGGTGCGGATGTTTTTATAAACATAAGAGATATACTCAGGGGTGTGGTAGCCGCCGAGTCCGATTTTGACAATGGCTTCGAGTTGCGGAAAACGTGTTTGATCTTCGGGTGATTCCAAAAAGAAATCAGCTTGCAAAGCCAGGCGCTCGTCGCGGCCATCAATCTTCATATAACCAACGTAACGGCCGTGGGGGAGTTGGTTGCCTGTCAAGTTCACCGCCAAGGCGCTTGGTGCGTGTACGGTGAGCAAACTCACGAGAAGAACAAGGAGAGTAAGAATCTTATAAGGCATTACGATCTCCTATGCTTTCACTTCAATGGCCGTGAACATTCCGCCCATCTCATGGCCGGCATGATCGCCGCCACCGCCGCCAGGAATGGGAGTGCGGTGCATGTCGTTCATGACATGGTGAAGGAAGTGACAATGCATTACCCACTTACCTGGCTTGCCGGCGACAAAGTCAATCGCGCGTGCTTCGCCCGCACTGACGCTGACAGTGTTGGCCAGCATGTGCTGGTGCGGAGGCAAAAATCCTGCGCCGTAGTCGGTGACCGTGAAACTATGACCGTGCAGATGAATGGGATGAGAAAGCATGCTGAGATTGGCCAGTCGAATGCGAATTCGTTCGCCCGAGCGAGCTTGCATTAGCGGCACATCGGGTGCGGCTCGGCCGTTAAAGGTGAAGTAATTGAACTCCGACATCGCCATGGTGTCGGGCACGGGGCTACCAGGGTGAATCATCCAAGTCTGCAAGAAGAACGCATACTCGCGGTCGACGACCTGCCACGGTGCTGGGTTTTTTGGGTGAATGATAAAAAATCCGGCCATACCCATGCCGACTTGTTTAGCGCCCATGAAATGCGGGTGATAGAAATAGGTACCGTGCTGCTCAAGTGTAAATTCATAGATAAAAGTCTCGCCCGGTTTGAT
>SXRI01000047.1 GCA_005793615.1 Bdellovibrionales bacterium | reverse complement strand
ACAGAGTTTCGAGATCGAAAAAGGCGAGGAATTTGAATGGATAATCGAGAACAAAAACATGTTGCTACTGCAAAGAGTCAAACCCGCGAAGAAGCGGGCTCTAAAAAACGGCTAGAAACTTTCTTGTCGGAGTACTAGTCTAAAATCTTCCTCATGGACATGGGAGATAACGAGATGAACTCAATTTCAAGCAAAACCTTGCCGCGAGGCGGGTTTCTACTCGCGCTGTATTTCACTTGTAGCTTTACTTTAAATGCCCGCGCTAACGAAGAACCGATCGCGCTGCCGATAAGCATATCCACATTTACACAGACCCTTAATGACATCAATTTAAAGGTCGCACCCCAGGTGAAGCAATCGTTCGGAGAAAGGAAGGTTTTCCGTGCGACTGGCGACTGGCACAAAGAGTACTCTGAATCAAGCGCTGGCGGTTCCTACTATCATCCTGAAATTTCCGGTGTCGAGTGGGCCGACAGTTGGGGAGTTCACATTGTCGGTTGGCTAGCACGCTTGCCTGGCTTTGATACCGACACGATCACCTTCATCCTTTGTCACGAGTTGGGCCATCACGTCTTTGGCGGCGAAGCCGAGGTCGCAGCCGATCATTTCGCGGCAAAATGTTTGCGTTGGACTTGGAGCGCAGTAGCAAATTCGAAATGGCTCGTAGCAAAGGTAAACCAACTTTCCGTCGCTACTAAAACGACCTGCGCAAACGTGACAACCTCAGGTGAACGCGAATTCTGCCTACGGACTATAACGGCTTACGGCGCGACAGAATCTTTTCGCACCGATATCTGGAAGAAAAGAAAGATCCTCACCGATTCCGAGATCAAATCGGCCAATATCTGTCGTCGCTCAGCGGTACTCAATGGTATTGTTGGCCAACCATCACCTGAATGTCAGTTTTAACTTACCCTAGCCGCCACCGTTGAACGGGTAGGCTTTATTGATTCGCTCGATATCCCCGGGGCTCAAACGCGGTCCCGGATCGATCAGGTTCTCACGGCTCCGGGGCTCCATTGTGAGCTTACCACTCTTGGCGAACATCCACGGAGGATAAATCATCAGTGATTGAAAATCAAATCTCCCGAGACCGCTCATCTTCATGAACTGCTCAGGAAGTTTTTCGAAATTGGTGCGGTAGCTTTCATCGATATTATCGAAATTCACAAGTAAACTGTCATCGCGATCGGTACGATTTTGTTCGTGAATGAAACCGAGGGCATGCATGATCTCGTGGGCAATTTCCTGTGGACCGCACCCTGGAGCTATCCATATCGGTTGTTTACCTCCGATGCGGCCAACGTAGGAAAGACAATTTTTCTCGCCAACCTCGAAAACCAACGCGTCTTTCTCGCCATTATAGGGCACGAGACGAACGGCAGTGCCCTCAAAAAACGTCGCCGCCTGGTGAATTCGTTCGGGATTGGGCACCCCTGGCTGGATATGATAAGGAATGACTCCATTCTGCCAAGACTCCACTGGCGACATCTCAACCCATCCTGAATCAGGGACGCTATCCTCACTCGGTACGCCAGCCACCATGTCTCCCTGAACAACCATCAAACCCTGTTCAAGGTGGTAACGAAGCACCGGATTCTCACTCTTAGGTCGGTTTTCAGGTTTATACGCAGCTACTTTGGGAGCCTCTTTCTGCGTTGGCTGCAAGACTTCGACAGCTCGTGCCGGCTTTGCCTCTTTTGCCACCGATTTTACCGGTCCTACGTCCGCAACTTTAACAGCGGCAGTGATTTGCTTTTGAGGATTTTTTCGGTGATCTACTTCAATATTCTCCAGTGGGCGAGAACGCTCGGACCACTTTTGCAGAAGAAGAATGGCCGCAAATATCAGAAGGAAGATTCCGAAGAATTTTCCACCCTGCTTTCCGTTCATGAACGTTCAACTCCCTAAAGTAAAAAGCTCCAGGTAGCTCACGACGATACCGACAAACGACATCACTGCCAATACGGTGAGAGCAAAAGCAACATAACCTCGCGCCAAACGCCATGCCGCGACCGAAAACCCATGGCGATTAAGGAGCGCCGGCGCTCCGCGAGAAGCCGTGGCGACTGCGACAAGACCGCGAGCACAGAAACAAAAGCTGAAAGTTGAGAGCACACAAAGAATGACCGTAACCAACATCCACCACCCCCTGTCTCAAAATGGATCGGCAGGAGGAGCAAAAGACTTTAGCGTGACCAATAACCCAACCAAGGTCGCGGACTAGCTCCGACTGGTCTTGGGCGCTTGTTGAACCTTCACTTCGACGGAAGCATCGGTCGGTCCGGTCGACGCAACCTTACCAACGGAGTGGCCGTCATCTTTACGAATAACCTCGATCTCGGCGCTGACCCGAAATTTGTGTTCTTCGACAAACCGTGAGGCTTCTTTGACGAAGTCGATCTTGGAGATAATACCGATGATCTCGCGGCTTACGCGGTTCATCAGTTCTTCTTTCGACTTCGCAGCACTCTGCAAAAGTAGATTGAGAGTTTCCTTCGGCAGCTTAAGCTCTGAAACGAAGCTACGAATACTCTCTTCCGTCATGAACGCGGCACTCACTCCGGCGGTCACGATCTTCTTGATCGTCTCCGTCACCGAGGGAGCGCCACTGAGATCATCGTCTTCATCAGTGCGGCTTCGCCGAGATTCACGTTTGCGACTTTCATCGCCTTGATCACTTGCCATACTTTTCTTTCACTCGCTTGTGGTAGGCGCTCATCATCGTGGGCAGATTCACACTCAATAGAGTCTTGGCGATCGGTCCGGGAACAAAAATCCCAAAGGTCGCATCGACCGAATAGATCGCCTTGGTCTTGCCGTTTTGCTCTTCCAGTTTCCACGAACCATCAGAGGTCTTAAAGAGGTCACCACCTGCAAAACTCCAACTCACATGATGAGGGGCGTTTTCGTTCATGAGCAGCTGGTAGCTGAAGGATTTAATGACGCTTACCTTGAACTCGACGAGTTTTTTGCCGCCATCGCTTTTGATGACCTTGCACGACTTCACTTCTTGCAAAAACTCCGGATACTTTTCGTAATCAGTGACCAGCTGATAAAGTTCCGCAGGTGTGCAGTTGAAAACCTCAGTGTGTGATGCTCCTGGCACGTCAAATCCTCCCTGTTGATCTAACTCTTTTTCTTAAAGAGCGCTTCGGCAGCGGCCCGTAAGTCTTTTTGTTTATCGACTCCGCCGGCCTTGCCACCAAGTTCAAAAAAGTCGCAAAAATTGGCGCGGTCCCGTTCCTTGACCACTTCCGCCTGCGGCTCTCGACATTCATTATAAACATTCTTATCGTAGTTTTTGCAATTGCGACAAACATGAACATCGGCACCGCACTTCGGGCACTCTTCACGGCGCCCGGGTGTCTGTGCAAAAGCCAACTCGGCACTGCATTGAAAGCAATATGCCTTCATTACTCACCAACCAAGGCTACCAAAGCCACCTGGCTTACGTTCGAGGCAATGCTCGGTTTCAATATTGCGGGTGGTTCCGGTGAGAGAACGCATCACCAGCGACTGGGTGAGTGCCTTTTTTCCAGGCAGAAAACGCACGCCCTTTAAAAGCGGACCGCTGGTCACACCGGTCGCGCAAAACATCACCGAGCCTTTGGCGAGATCTTCCAGGCGATAAGCGCGATCAAGATCCTTCACGCCCATACGAAGCGCACGCTCTCGCTCGTGGTCGTTGCGGAACTTCAACCGACCTTGGAAATCACCATTGAGACACTTCATCGCCGCAGCCGAAATAACCCCTTCAGGAGCGCCGCCCGTACCGAGCAAGATATCAATGCCGGAATCAGGAATACCCGCAGCCACCGCCGCCGAGACATCACCATCGCCGATCAACTGGATGCGCGAACCAAGAGCGCGCACGCGCGTGATCAACTCTTCGTGGCGAGTGCGATTGAGAATCACGACCGTAACCTCGGAGACATCTTTACCAAGAGCCTTGGCAACTTTTCGGATATTGTCTTCCGGTGGAGCATCGATATCGATCACACCGCGCGCTCCAGAGCCAACGGCGATCTTATCCATATAGGTGTCAGGCGCATGCAGAAAATTTCCGCGCTCGGCAACGGCGATCACCGAGATCGCACCAACGCCGCCAGTCGCGCAAATCGTCGTGCCTTCGAGAGGATCAAGTGCAATATCGATATGAGGAGCATCATTGTCAGCCTGGCCAACCTTTTCCCCGATATAAAGCATCGGCGCTTCGTCGCGCTCACCTTCACCGATCACCACCGTGCCGTTGATGCGGACACTGTTAAAAGCCTTTCTCATGGCGTCGACGGCAGCTTGATCGGCAGCCTTTTCATCACCGCGTCCCATATGGCGTGAAGAGGCAAGGGCCGCAGCCTCGGTGATGCGAACAAATTCAAGGGCTAGGTTTCTATCCATGGTGTTTTTTTACTCCTTAGATCCTGAGGTCGGCGTCGCTATTGATCGGGCTCAATACAGCAAAAACACCTGGTGTTAGGCAATCACAAACGTATTAACGCGCTGGCGCCGAGGACGGAGGCGCGGGCGGCCAAACATCACACCACGGTTCACGCAGAAAAACTGCGCGCACCTCAGTACGTAACTTCACCGGTTTTAAATCGGAATTCAAAGGCACCAGGCTGGTCCGGCCGGTGGCGTTCCAGGTTTCAAGCCGCAGGTTCCAGATCGCGTATTGAAACTCAAGCCTCGCCCCGCGTGCGGCAACCTGAAGATAAACCTCGATCTCATCGTCGAATTTCGCAGGACGCAAATATCGCGCCTCGATGTCAACGACGGCAAAGGTATAGGGCCCCATCGGGGCATGCCATTCTATCAGGCCGCGCGCCCGCAGCCACGCCACTCGGGCCTCTTCAAAATAGCGCACGTAATTGCTGTGATGAACGACCCCCATGGTGTCGGTCTCATGAAATGCGACATGCTTTCGGTAGATGAACAGTTGGGATTCCGTGGTCTTATGAATCACTATTTAGCCTACTTTGTTGGCACAACTTTTGGGGTGACCATGGCAAGTTTCTGCCAAAGTTGTTACGCTTTTCAGATACTTACGCGCGAATCCCCTCGAGATTCTCTATACCTACTAGGCTGCCAGCGCCAGCGTTTTGCGCAAATCTCCCACTTTCAATTTCGCGAGTAATGCGACGCGCCCAAAACTTTTCTCCAAAGAAAGGCCTTCAGAGCCTCGACCTTCGCCTCGCCTTTGCCGACAAGTTCAATAGGAGGCTAGAAATGAACAAAATCCTCATGCTCATGGTTTTGGGAATACTGGGATCGACAACCGGTTGCACAACGCCTTCAGCAGCGTCTTCTGGAACGTCATCCGCACAAAACCCACGCACGCCCGCGACTCAAAACGAAGAGGAGAGCGCCAGCGATCGCTTGCACCACCAAAAGGTATTGAATCGAATCGACCGCATTCACACCGGCACCAGGTAGGGCTGTCCGTTTCCAACAGCCCGCTCGCACGTTCTAATTTTTCTTATTGAGGTCGAGTCCTTTGAGGACCGAAAACGGGCTCGGTTTTTCTTCTTCGGCAAACTCTGATTCCGCTTCAAGGCGACGGCGAATCTCTTCGACTTCCTTTGAACGCAGGCACTGCCCATTAGGTCCGCACATCGGGTAAAAAGGCTCTGAAAGCGCTACCATCTCGTGCACAAACTCACTCGCATCAAAGACATCCCCTTGTACCGGGGTCATCGACGGACCGTCTTTTTCAAAATCCACGGAGTGATTGCCATGTACCGATTGCGCCTTGCGATCAACAGCGACCTCTTCAAACAGAACCTCGTTGATGCGACGATCAATCGACAGTTCAAACTCATAGCCACAATGGGAGCAAGTCTCAGGAATAACGGTCTTAAGACTCCCGGTCATTTCATAGGCATTACCAATGGGTTTAATGTACAACTCAACGGCATAGTCATGCTCACCAACGATATCTTCAAGAGCGTCATTGAGCTCAGCCGATGCTCGGTCAAAGGAATAGCTACGGCCATCCTGGGGAATTTCTTTTAAGCGAATTTTCATTTACCAACTCCGGCGCCATTTTTCCGACAAGAGGGCCGAAGCTATCGCTAATGCGGCATGGTGTCAATAGTCAGAGTGGAGAGACATAGTCTCAAAAAGGGAAAAGGCGAAGAGGTTAATTCCCCCTCGCCTTTTCTGGATTGGCCGACCCCGCAAAACGGAGATTTTAAGCCACCGAAACGCCTATTCAGCGTTTAACGGCAACACTCCTGTTTCACGGTGGTCCAACAACTATAACATTCTGTCATCGGCACCACCTCCTCTCCCGGCACTTACGCCTGTACTAAACTCTACGGCGGTTGCCGGAAATTCTCCAAGAATTAATTTTTATGGATTCTATTAGACACCCGAAACGTTCAAGACCTCGACCTCTCCTTGACTCAGACTGCCAGCAGGGCGAGCCGATAAAACTCTCGGATACAAACGACTGTACAATTGACCGCAAAATTGAAAGTTCTCCAGGAGAGCCGATGGACCAAAAGCGTCTTGCCCAGATTTGTGAACGTGGAGAAAAAGCTGACCAACTTCTCACTGAAGGCCGCACCCGAGATGCCTTGAAAGCTTTTACCGAAATCGTGAAGGATCTAGAGAAAAAAGGCGATTACGATAGTTATCTCGCCGCCAAGGTCACTCTCAGTCTGCTGCGTTGCTACATCAAGCTCGGTGATTTCAAAAAAGCTTACGCCGTGTGGAACGCCAATCTCGAGGAATCTCTGCAGGGAATCGGCATTTATTCTTTAGAAAGCGCACAGACCACCGTGCCTGACATGATCACCTACGATATGCTCTGCGCCTTCTTGCACACCCTCGGTGACTCGGAAAAGGCCGCAACGGCCTCGGCCGTCAATCAGTACCTGTCGCGTGTTTGCGAGCATGCGCTCGATCATGGCGACCGCTCGATCATGCGCACGGCCTTAAGCAACTGGAAGCAACATTTGCGCGACATCTTTGGCGCCACGGTGCCGGGCGAATACGCCAAGCCGCTGATCCGATTCGAAAAAATGTTAGGCGATATCGTCAAGCCACAGGCCATCGACTTTCCGAAAACATCGGCATGGGAAAAGCCACGTGATTTCCTGGAAATGTCACGCCTCTCAAACGACAAAAATTCGAAGCCGCCGCGTGCGAAAAAACACCGCGCAAGCTGACCCGAGATTGGCTTAAAAAACTAGGGTTGCGCCTCGATAAAGTGGCGCATTTTCTCGGCTACCTTTTGCGTAATGACCTCGAGCGCAAGGCCCATGAGAACTCGCGGCAACGGCAATTCATCGGCCTGATACTTTGAAATCAACGACACCTCGGTGTGAGTACTATCGAGACTTTCAAAGCCGACGATCCCACTCATTCCCTTGAAGTGCCCCCAGATGACCTCCCACTGAAGCTCGCTGCGCCAGTCTTCCGACACCGGAGTCACCTTGAGGATCATACGTGCCTGGTAGCCAAGCGCCTCGGTCACCATGTAAAGCTGTCCGGTCTTGGAATCGAAGTTCACATCGCGAAAGTGATTACTAACCTCTTTTAATTTAGAGTACTGCTGCGCGGTCTTAAAACAAAAGTCTTTCGACCGTGAGACCGACCCCGCTCCCGCCATCAGAAAGCGCACTTGTTTATTGCCGACATCCTCTTGGCGAACGGAAACCAAAACCGCGCGCTCCTCGCGAATTTTCTGCATCAGTTCCGGTTTTTTGCGCCAGAACGGCCGATCATTCGCGGGCAGATCCTTTTTGCCTAAAAGTGCCGGCGGCGGCGAGCTCACGGCCGGCGTGGCGGGAATAAAAAGCCCGGGTGGCGGTGTTCCTACCGGTACGGCACGAGGCTCCTTTGCCCCCTGTTTCCCTTGCTCGGCAAAGCACGGACAGGACAACAACAGGAGAGCGACGCTCAAAACACAGCTTCCTAAACCTGTTGGCGTCCGCATCCACCCTCCGTCCATCGACTTCCACTCTCAATTATCATGTACATTATGACCGAGGTTCAAGCCTCTTGACACTGAAGACTCCCCGCTTGACACCCTATCGGCCACCACGGTTTAAATGGTCAATACCTACGGAGTAAAAGCCAAAAATGACTGAGGCGAGCAATAAGCCGACGACAGGATCCATTCCCGCCTGGAAAAAGCAAATCCCGATGTGGCTTACTTTCAGTCGCATGGTGGTTTGCCCGTTTTTTGTCGTTCTACTCCACCAAAAGGCTCCGCTTTGGAGCTGGATCGCGGCCGGCCTCTTTTTGGTTTCCTCATCCACCGATTTCTTTGATGGTTATTACGCGCGTAAATTCGACGCGATCTCGAACTTTGGCAAGTTCATGGATCCGATCGCCGATAAGATCTTGGTAGCGACGGTCTTGATTTTACTGATTCCGTCAGGAAAGATCGAACCTCTTTTAGTCATCCTTCTGCTCGCCCGCGATATTTTGATTGGTGGCATTCGAGCCATCGCGGCCGCGGATCAGATAGTGATCGATGCCAAGGCCGCCGGTAAATGGAAGACTGGACTACAAATGCTGAGTATTCCGGCAATTTTGATTGGCGATGACTCAGATGGCCTCATGGTTTACCGATTTGGCTATATTCTTTTGTGGGCGAGCGTCTCGCTCAGCATGCTTTCAGGCTATCAATACATAAATCTTTACATGGCTAACCGCCGCCAGCACTAATTCGCAAAGATTAGATGCGATTAGATTTTAGAAAATATTGACAGGTGGGTACCGTCTTTGTAGATTGGCCCCTCGTTCTTATGGAGCGCGGGTGTAGCTCAGTTGGCTAGAGCGATACCTTGCCAAGGTATAGGTCGACGGTTCGAGCCCGTTCACCCGCTCCAATTTT
>SXRI01000046.1 GCA_005793615.1 Bdellovibrionales bacterium | reverse complement strand
GTCGCGGCGCAAGCGCAGGAACTCGAAGACCGGCCGCACGCGCGACTGGTTATCGACCTCGCCACGGAAGAGGATCAGCGATTCGAGCAGTCCGAAGAGCTAACGAGTTTAGTCAGTGAATTCCGAATGTCATCGGCACTCGCTTTGGCGCGAAACAAATTCTGCAAGATCTCAGGATCGAAATTAACGTTCGCCTGGTCGGCCATCGCGTACAACACCCAACCGATCCAGCCAGGAACCTTTTCAAGCGAAGTCGCATTGATCTGTCCCGCTGCGACCGCTCGTTGCGCTCGAATATCGGCGAGCACTTTCAAATGTTGATTACGCTCCAATGGAGCACTCGCCTGACCATAAAGAACAAGCGACCGAAACTCATCAGACTCACTCCGATTCAACCGCAAAGCCCGCGCAAACCGCGTGATCATGTCATCAGATAAATTGCGCCGACCTTCGATGATCAACTTCAAATAATTAGGTGATTTGATGTCCGCCGCGGCGGAAAAAGTTGAATAGGAATACGATCGAATGCCAGTGCTCTCCGTCGCCCGGCGATACTCATACACGTCTTTCAGATAAAGACGAAAATCGGTGTACTCGCCCAAAACCGGCGGGTGCAGCACAGGGGAAACTTGGGGCATTGCCTCGACCGTCAAAAACGCCATCGATCTTCCTTGATGACTGGGATGAGTGAAATGCTTTCACCTTGTATGATGATTGGCAAATAATTTTAAAATTATTGGTCGCCTGGGTTCGGTGGCGTATATAGAACCGGCAAAACACAGATTTTGGAGAAATCTCAACGATGCAGAAGCAAACACCCGCCCCGCGGCCCCCGTTGAGCCATCGCCAGCAGGTTTTATCTTCGCTTCGCGCGCTCGTGCTCGGCGGCGTCTTGCCGGTGATCGCCTTCACTCTTGTCGAGGAATGGTACGGCACCGTAGGAGGTCTCATCGCGGGTGTCGTCTTTGGCGCGGGCGAGCTCACCTATGAATACGTTCGCTTTCGCAAGATTCAAGGGGTCACGATCGCCGGCAACGCTTTGGTCATTATTCTTGGCGGTCTCTCCTTGATCGAAGGTAATGCAGTCTTGTTTAAACTACAGCCGGCTTTTTTACTTTTTGCTTTCGCTGGGTTTCTGTTGTTGTCATCCGCACTTAAGCGTCCGTTTCTGGTTGAAATGTCGAAAAAACAAATGACCGCAAACGGACAAGAACTGCCCGAAGAGGCTCGGCGCCGCTTGACCGGTATGAATACACGAATCGGCATCTGCCTCTTTGTCATTGCCCTGCTCTCGGTGCATGCCGCCTATTATTGGAGCACACCGGCGTGGGCTTTTCTCAAAGGCATCGGCGCACCTGCGATCCTTGTCATCTATATGGGAATTGAAATCCTGATCCTGCGAAGAAGCGCACGAGCTCGGCAGAAGCAAGACCCTCCACCTAAGCCATAGTCTCAAGATTGTGAATTTTCTTGGCCGCGCACAATGACTTTCGCACCAAGATCAGCGATAAGGTAGGGCCACGATGAACGACTTTGACCGCCTTGACCCCAAATTGATCCTGAGTGCAGTTGAATCCGCGGGCTACCTCACGACTGGCGAGTATACCCAGCTGAACTCCTATGAGAATCGCGTTTTTGATATACGCCTCGAACACAGCCGCGCCGCTATTTCTCCGCTGGAGCGGGTGATCGCGAAATTCTATCGTCCGCATCGCTGGACCCGCGAGGGAATTCATGACGAGCATGAGTTCTTGCAAGATCTCGTGCGCGAAGGCATTCCGGCCATTGCTCCGCTACCGCTAAAAAACGGCCGCACCACTCTCGATGCCGAAGGCTATGTGATGGCGCTTTTTCCGCGGGTCTCAGGAAGAATGCCGGATGAATTTCTGCCGGGCCAGCTCAAGGCCGTCGGGCGCACGCTTGCGCAAATTCACAACATCGGTTCACGCCGCCCAGCTTTGCATCGTCCCACTTTAAATGTCGCTACTTATGGTTGGCCCGCTCTTGAGCGACTTGAGCGCTTTGTATATCCTGAATTGTGGACCCGCTACGAAGAGGCCTGCATCGTTCTGCTCGAGGATATCGAAGAGACGCTTGACCAAAGCTCCTTCATCCGTATCCATGGCGACTGCCATAAAGGCAACTTGCTTTTGGGCAGTGGCGGCCAAGACGGTGCCGGACAGTTTTTCTTTGTCGACTTCGACGACTGTTGTAACGGCCCCGTCGTCCAGGACTTCTGGATGCTGCTTTCAGGCTCCCTTGAGGACGACAGCGCCAGTCGCGAGCAAGATGAGATCTGCGCGGGTTACGAGGAATTGCGCGAGATTCCCGATGAGTGGCACCTATTTGAGCCCCTTCGGGCGCTGCGAATCATTCATTATGCCGGCTGGATTGCGCAGCGTTGGAACGATCCGTTTTTTCAGCAGATCTTTCCGGCATTTCAGACCTATAACTACTGGCTTGATGAGCTTACCCGGCTTGAGAGAATCGCCGACTCCCTATAACGGAATCGTCGATGATGCACAGAATAAACACACCCAACTCTGGACGAGAGCCCCGCTAGGCCTTAGACTGCTCCCCTTGCGGCCGGGTCCCGTAC
>SXRI01000045.1 GCA_005793615.1 Bdellovibrionales bacterium | reverse complement strand
TCGGACGGTCTAATCGGACGGTCTAATCGCTCGAAGACTTGCCCGAGAGGGCGCCGAGGCTCTCGCGGATTTCATCGAGTTGTCCGGATCTCTTCAAGTAAAGAAAAAATAGCCCGATGATGACCATGCCGATCACGATGCTAAAAATCTTGCCATGACTATCTGAATTTGCGCTCACTGATATCTATTGTAGGTTAAAAGCGTGCATTTGGAACATGTTTTCCCAAACTTATACTGAAAAATTCAGTCAAAAATCTTGCCGGGGTTCATGATACCATCGGGATCAAGCACGCCCTTAATGCCCCTCATGATGGCGATTTCCTCAGGTGAACGTGTGTAGGTCAAGAATGGTTTTTTAACCAGGCCGACGCCATGTTCGGCGGATACCGAGCCGCCCATTCTCGCGATCACTTCGAATAGTTTTTGGTCGACACTGCGGCAGCGCTCAACGAATTTTTCTTTGGAAAGATCCGCGGGTTTCAGAATATTGATGTGCATATTGCCATCACCGATATGTCCGAACCACACCACCTCGAAATCGGGGTAATTCTTTTTGAAGACCGCATCGGTTTCGCGCAAAAACTCCGGCACCTTCGAGATGGTCACCGAAATGTCATTTTTGTAAGGGGAATGCGCGGCTGTCGCCTCGGAAATATCTTCGCGCAGGCGCCAGAAATCGCGCGCCTGGGTTTCGCTTTGGGCAATCGTGCCGTCGAGGACCCAACCCTTTTCAACACATGATTCAAAAATGTCGAGAATCAAACTTTCGGTTCCGGGATCGGTTTTTTCGACTTCGATCACCAAATAATTTGGTGCGTGGGTTGTGAATGGCGGTGGCAAATGGGTGTGCGCGCGCACGTGTTTCAAAGCGACGTCGGAGAAAAATTCAAATGCGGTAAGTGGCACTTGATCACGGAAGGCCCGGAAGACCTCCATGATCGCATCAAGATCCGGCACCCCGAGCACCAATACCGCAAGCGGTTTTGTCGGTGTGGTGAAGCGCAAGGTGGCCTCACAGATAAAGCCGAGCGAACCCTCGCTGCCAACAAAGAGATGACGCAAATCAAGGCCGGTGTTGTTTTTCACAAGGGCACGGTTGAGATCGAGAATCTCACCCTGCCCGGTAACTACTTTGAGGCCCGCAACCCATTCGCGCATATTGCCGTAACGTAAAACTTTTATGCCTCCGGCATTGGTGGCAATATTGCCGCCGATATGGCTCGATCCCCGGGCGGCGAAATCGACAGGAAAATAGAAGCCCTGTTCACGTACATAGTTCTGCAGTGCTTCGGTGACGACGCCGGCTTGGCAGGTGACCGTGCGGTTCCAAGGATTGAAGTCGAGAACCTTATTCATTTTTTCGAAACTGACAACCACTTCGCCCTTGAGTGCGCAAGCACCGCCACTCAAGCCGGTGCGGCCTCCTGAAGGAACTAAGCCGATCTTATTTACCCGCGCCCAATTGACGATTTTTGCAACGTGTTCAACGGTTTCCGGAAACACCACAGCGCTGGGTTGGATATCGAAATGTTTGGTCCAGTCACGCCCATAAGTCGCAAGCGAATCTGCATCGGTAGCAATATTCGCAGCAGGTAAAATCGAGTTAAGCGCGGAAAGAGACGTGTTCGGAATAGATGGCTGTGTTTGCATGCCTTCAGCCTAGGGCCAAGGCTTCGTGTGGTCAAGCTTACGCGCCTGAGCGGGTCTGGCGACCGGTTTTTTTCGGCAATAAAGCAAGCAAAAGTAAGAAATCTGCGTCGGCATCAAGTATATACTCTTCGCCTGCCGAGGTGCGTGAAGTCTGAATCCGGTCAAGTAAGCGTAAGGATACGGGTACGGCTCTAGCTAGCGCCGCCGTGAGCGTCGCTTCATTTTGTAAACCGACATGATACTCACAGATGGACTCCAGAACCTCACCAAGCTGGGTAACCTCCGGGAGTCCATAGGTACGCCCAGTACCTTTGAGTTTGTGATACTCAGTGGTGAGCTCCTCGAGCTTTCCGGTTTTCCACAGATTCTCGAGATTTACTTTTTTCTCGGCGAAAGAGGCGAGGTAATTTTTCTGAAGCTCCGCCAGGAGTGCTGCAAGACTGCTCATGCGGCTCTCGGTTTCGAAGCGGGTTTCGGGCTGGCGCCGGGGCCTGGGTCTTTGGAAGGATCAGTCGAGGGATCAGGCGATGGGTCTGTCGGCGAGTCGTCGCTCGACGATTCGTCATCACGCCATTTCGGCATCGTAAACCAGAACGCACTACCTTCGCCCAACTCGCTTTCAACTCCGATATCGCCGCCGTGCTCGGCCACCATGGCCTTGGCAATCGCCAAACCAAGGCCGGTGCCTTTAACGAGAGGGTTGTCAGGATTAGAGCCTTGCCGGAACTTCTGAAAGATCATGGCCATGTCTGTGGGCGAAATGCCTTGCCCCTGGTCGCGAACATGCACCAAGAGTTGACCGTGTTTGTTGCGCTCAACGTCGACCGTCACCCAGCTTCCGGGAGGGCTAAACTTGATCGCATTTGAAACCAGATTTGTTAAGACCTGCTGGATGCGGTCGCGATCCATGAATACTTCCAAGGCAGGCGCTGGTACTACCTTGACGTTAACGCCGGCACCATGTGCAAGTCCCGTCATGCCCTCAATGGTTTTAGAGACCAAGTCGTCCCAAGACATCCATGAACAGGCCAGCGGGAGTTTACCGGCTTCGATCTTGGCGAGATCAAGGAGGTCGTTGATCAAGCGAATGAGGCGATCGGTCTCGACCTCAGCGATTTTAATCAGTCGTGAACAATTAGGGTCTATATGCCCCATTACGCCCGAGTCCAAGAGACTCAACGAACCCTTTATCGAGGTGAGCGGAGTGCGCAGTTCATGGCTTGCGATATTCAGAAACTCGGATTTTGCTTGATCGAGCGTTTTGAGCTCGTCCATGCTGTTGATCACACGCTGGGCAAGTGAGTTAAAGGTACGCTGCAAGTCACCGAGTTCGTTCGCCTGCGGTTGCGAGAATTGAAATGAATAACGATCGACCAAGAAATCCATCATACGTCGAGAAAGCCGATCCAAGGGGCGCAAGATACGAAGACTCACGGTCCAATTTAAAACCAGAAATCCGATCACTGCCGCGAGCAATGCACAGGCGGCGTGTTTTTCGACCTCTTGCCAGGCGTGCTGGGCTTCACTTGCGAATTCACTATAGGTTTTCTGCTCCTGTTCGGCGAGCAAAAGTGCTCGCTTTCGAATCCAGGCGGCATCGTTCATACTGAGAGATTGGATCAGATCAACAAGTGCTGTGCGTCGCGGTGCAGAGTTGATCGCCCTTCGCCAATTGCCAAGGCGTTCAAGAAGAGTTGGCGCCAACGGTGTGGGGGGAGTGCTGGCGTAGGAACTAGCCACAGTCAGTGCCAATGAACGTAACTCGAGGCTAGCAACGGCGTTGTGTTGTGCCTGTGTCGCGTCCTTGCGGAGCTCAAGAGCTTTAAACGAGAAGTAAACGATGGAAGAGAACGCCACCAAAATGATGAGATGTAAGCGAAAGCGGAGCCCGCGCACTACGTGCCTCCAGGTGAGGCAAGGATCGCGTCGATACGAGCGCAGATTGTCATTGGATCGAAAGGTTTGGCGATGTAGCCATTACCGATTCTTAAAAAATCGCTAATGTCCTTGTCGTCGGTTTTGGCGCTTAGAAAAATGATGGGTGTACCGACCACGCCGTTGGATTGCAATTGCAAAGCAACTTGCAGCCCGCTCAACTTGGGCATCATGCCGTCTAGAAGGATCAAATCAAATGGTTGGCGGAGCGCGGTTTCCAGAGCTGATTCACCGTCAACGCAAAGGACGACGCTATGTCCGCCGATTTTCTCGAGGCAAAGCTGGGTCACAACAGAAATATTGGTGTCGTCTTCGGCTAACAAGACATGCATGACCTCGCCAGCTCCTCTCTTTAGCGATTCATAGGTAATCACTCCCTTGCTTTTCGGTTGGTGAACGAAAAATATGCAGTAAAATTCGAGCGTCGAGTCGAGTCTGGTGTGGCTTAGTCTGGTCTTTCCAAGGGCAGAGCAATTTTAAAGGTCAGCCCCTTTGTTCGCCCGCGGTGCCGGTGCGAAAGAGGGCGTAGATGGGACAGAATCGCCAAGCGCCGGTAGCGATAAGAATCAGGCCGAAGTAGGCCCACCACGGACCACCTGCGACAGCCCATATCAACAAGATCACCCCGATGATGAGGCGCAGAATTCGGTCCCAGCCGGCAAGATTGATTTTCATGCGTGACCTCTCCTAGGCAAAAGGTATCATCTAAATACTGACAATACCTGGCCCCACGTCGAGAGTGAAGGTTTATGAAAGACAATGTTTACCAAAGCTCCTACAAGGTCACTCACTATGACGCCGATCCATTCGGCTATGCTAAACCGTCGTCATTGATGAACTACATGCAAGACGCTTCCGGGCTTCATGCCAAACAGTGGGGGGTTTCGGTCTTTGATCTCTTCGTCGAGGGCAAGACCTGGGTGATTTCTCGTTACCACTTACAGATCTTCAACCGACCATCGATCGGCAAAGAAATCGTCATTCGAACCTGGCCTTCGTTCGTTCAGAAGTCCTTTGCCTTGCGGGAGTTTGAAGCCCTGGGACCAGATCAGCAAGTGATCGCCAAAGCGACGATCTCGGTTGCGATGATTGATTTGAAGACTAAAAAACCAGTCGCCATTGGCGACAATCTGCCCACAGAGTACCTGACCCCGAAACGCGCGATCGAAGAGGAGTTCGTGGCTCTTCCTAAAGTCACCGTACTCACCAAGGAAGTGCAGTTACCGGTGATGATCCGCGACCTTGATGCCAACGGCCATGTGAATCATGTGGTTTATGCGCAGTGGGCGCTGGAAAGCGTGCCGCTGGATACCTGGATGACTCATCATCTCACCAGCGTCGAGATCAATTACAAGGCCGAGGTACGCCACGGGGCGAGCGT
>SXRI01000044.1 GCA_005793615.1 Bdellovibrionales bacterium | reverse complement strand
TCGTTATCGGAGGTGCCGGCGCGGATGGTGCCGGTGTTTCTATAATGTCGCTATAGGTAGGGGCATCATTATTTACATCTACGAGACCATCGGGTTCTGTGCGTAAAGGCGGAATCTCATGGTCTTGTGTTGCCGAGAGTCCATCGGGTGTTTTCGGTCTTGGAGCTACGACGGTAGCTTCATGATCGAGTCCCATCGGGGCGTCAAAGCGCGCATCGAATCGAGGTAGAGTGGGGCTTGAATCGGTATTCTCCTGCGGCGTCGGAAGAGCATTATTCACGATGATGCCATCTGGCATATTGAAGGTATCCACGCTGCTAGACTGACCTTTAGGCATTGCTATGGGTGCCTTGGACGTGATCTGTGGATTTAAATGTTCCCAGAGTAAAAGCAGATGCCGGGCCGAAGCCAAGACGAATCGATGCGGGTGAGGGAATTTGAAATCTGTTGGCGGTTCAAGACAAGCGATGAGATAAAGCCCTTGCCACTCGGCAAGCGGAAAAAAGCTCGCGCTCCATGGATAAAGAGACTTTGCCCTCGCCCAAAAGACCGGATCAGTCGGCGCTGTGAAAAAATCACCGCTGACAGCTGGAAGCTCGAAAGATCGCATGGCCCATTCAAGGTACTCAGCTTCAGAGATCTTGCCATTCATCAGACAAAAACGCAGGGATTCGGGATTCGTTCGCGGCGATTCGATGCCGAGATGAGCAAGGTCCGCCTCGGAAATCCCAAATTGTTTTATCCAGTTACCGTTCATGGCGGTATTTAATCCCATGAGTATTTTATCGGCGTTTTCCCAGTGAAGATTGAGTTCCAAGTTGAGTTTTGAGACCTAGGACTGGGCGCTTGCCGCAGTTTTGGAGGACGTAAACTTTTTACAATCGAGGCTTCGGTCACGGGTTTGAGGCTGGTCTGAAGTTGGCCGGGCGCCCTTACAATTGCGGCAAGAAAGTAAAGTTTCGGAAACCATCTATCTATGCTATATTCCCCGCCTTATGGAATTTTCAACACTTCGCGCAAAAGGTCGAGTTTATCTCGATCACAATGCCACTGCGCCTTTGGCGCAATCTGTGGCGGCACGCGTGCCTGAGTGGCTCGAGCAATGGGGTAATCCCAGTTCGATCCATCAGTCAGGTCGTGGACCAAAGGCGGTATTGCGTGAAACGCGAAATCGCATGGCGCAAATGATTGGTGCAGGGGCGCCGTTGGAGTTGATTTTTACAAGTGGCGGCACCGAAGCCAACAATCTGGCGCTCAAAGGTGTTTTTGAAAAAGCGCGTATGAATGAGCGGCGACGCATTTTAGTGAGTTCGGTTGAGCACCCGAGTGTACGTCGAACCGCCGAGTATCTTGAAAGTCGCGGTGCCGAGATTGCGATCATCCCGGTGCTCAGGAGCGGCCGGATTGATCTAGACGCATACGAGCGACTCCTTGATGAAAACGTAGCTTTAGTTTCAGTTATGCTTGCCAATAATGAGACCGGAAACATTTTTCCCGTCAAAAAACTTGCTGAACTCGCGCATTCCAAAGGAGCACTTTTTCACGCTGATTGTGTTCAGGCGCTCGGTAAGATTCCGGTCAATCTGCGTGATCTCGGAGTCGATCTGGCGACGTTTTCGGGGCATAAGTTCTACGGCCTTAAGGGTGTCGGGGTTTTGTATGTTCGCCGGGGAGTCAATCTCGAGAGTTTGATTCATGGCGGTGCACAAGAACGTCATCGCCTTGGCGGCACCGAAAATACCTGGGACATCGCTTCCCTTGGGGAGATGTGCGGTTTTCAAGGACAAATCGACTCTCGCGCTGAAGAACTTAAGCGGCTTCGCGATCACCTTGAAACGCGAGCGCTCGCGGAGATTTCTGGTGTGTCGATCACCGGAGGCGAGAGTGAACGCCTACCAAATACGTCAAGTTTAGTCATTCCAGGCGTCGACGGCGAGACGTTGTTAATGAATCTTGATATGCGCGGCTTCAGTGTTTCAACGGGCGCGGCTTGCAGCTCTGGAAGCCCAGAGCCTTCACCGGTGCTTTTGGCGATGGGCTTGGCCCGCGCGGAGGCACAAACCTCTTTGCGCGTGGGGCTTGGCTGGGAAAACACGCAAGCTGAGATTGATCTCTTTGTTGATGAGTTGATCTTGATCGTCGAGCGCATCCGCTCGTTTGAACGACCGGTTTTGGGGGAAGCTAATGTCTGATTTGTCAGCGCCACGCAAGCGTGTTTTGGTCGCCATGAGTGGCGGTGTCGACAGTTCGGTCGCCGCTGCGCTTTTGGTCGAGCAAGGATACGATGTCGTCGGTGTGACCATGCAAGTCTGGGATTATACCTCTTGTGAACTTGAAGAGGGTTTCGGGACTTGTTGTTCGAGTGTCGATGTCGACGACGCCCGCTCCGTCGCAGATCGAATCGGCATCCCATTTTACGTGATCAATTGCGAAGCCAAGTTTCAGGCATCGGTGATAGATCCGTTCATCGCCGATTATCTTCAAGGAAAAACACCGCTTCCTTGTGTGAACTGCAATACCTATTTGAAGTTTGACCACTTGGTGCGCAAGATGAATGAGCTCGGCTGTGATTATCTCGCCACGGGCCACTACGCCCGGATCGAGACGGCGCCCTCTGGGCAGGCGGTGATTGCGACCTCAACGGATGACTGGAAAGATCAAACCTATTTTCTTTTTACTATCGATCCGGCGATCATCCCGAAGCTGCTTTTTCCGATCGGCCATCTCAAGAAGCCCGAAGTTAGGCTAATTGCCGAGCGTCAAGGCCTTACTAATGCACGCAAAAAAGATTCCACCGGCATCTGTTTTGTCGGCGATCAAGGGTATGACCGTTTCATCGAAGGGCAAGTTAAGAGCGAAATTTTGAGAACCAAAAAAGGTGTCATTCGCAGCTTCCCCGATGGCGAGATTCTGGCGCAACACGATGGAATTCATCATTTCACTTATGGACAGCGAAAGGGCCTCGGCGTTTACCGACCTGAACCTGTTTACGTGATCAAGATCGATGCCAAGAATAATGATGTTTGGGTAGGCGAGGAAAAGTATTTGTTCTCGGAC
>SXRI01000043.1 GCA_005793615.1 Bdellovibrionales bacterium | reverse complement strand
GAATCTTCCCTTCGGCTCGCACTTTTTCGTTGATTTCGTTTTAAGTCTTAAGCAGGTGCATCCGCATATCGATAAGGTACGCCCGTTTAATCGCATGATCCGCTGGGCGTTGGTGAATGAGTTTTGGTTTACGATCACCTCCTTTATCAAATTAACCAGGTATTTTCTCGAGGCCGCGTTTCGGAAAGACCCTCGTCGACAGTTTCCCATCGGTCGGGTATTTAAGGTTTTGGCAGAGAGCGCGGTCTTTCCTGACCTAAGTGAATCGGCGCGCAGACTTCTCTATGATGAACGAGTGAACACCGTGATCTTCGGACACAATCACGTTTACCAATACCGCCAATGGGGAGTAAACAAAGAGTATTTTAATACAGGCACTTGGACGGAAATCACCTCTCTTGATATTCCGTCGCTAGGTAAAATCACCAAGCTCACCTATGTTCTCCTTGAATATCCTGAAGATGGCGGCCGCCCACGCGGTCGACTCAAGGAATGGCGGGGTTACCACCGGATCGAAGAAGACATCGCTGTTTCCTAGCGATTAACGCGCCGCATGTCTTGTGGCAGCCGCAGATTTTTCCTTTATGAGCCCAACGACTGTGGAGTAATCTTTCATTCTGCCATGCCCAGGGAGGCTTCAATGTGGAAGCTCAGCCACACCACGACGAATGAATCGGAAACCGCACGAACCAAGAGTGAAAAGGCGCTGAGTGCTCTTAGGGCACGCACCGACCTTGGCTTCTTTCATTTGCCCGAGCGCACAGAACTTTGGTCAAGTTCCGAAGCACGTGCCAAAGAATTACGCAAGACTTCGCATTCGATGGCGGTATTGGGTATGGGCGGGAGCTCGCTCGGTGGTCGCGCACTGATTCATGGCCTTAAGAAGTGGCAGCCGACCCATGAGGTCGAGTTTATCGATAACGTCGATGCCGAACGATTTTGGCAATGGCTCAAGCATCGCACCACCAGCCATAACCTTCAGGACACGCATTTTGTTATTGTTTCCAAGAGCGGCAACACCATTGAAACCCTGACGATGGCGGAGTTCATTGATCAACACCTGCGCTCCTCGGGTTTCAAGAAAATAAGTGTCAACTCAACTGTGATTTCGGAAACTGCCGACAACCCGTTGATGCGCTGGGCGCGCAAAGAGGGGGTTCCTTCGCTAGAGATCCCGAAGGATGTCGGTGGGCGCTTTTCGGTGCTTTCTCCGGTGGCGTTGTTGCCTGCGGCCTATTGCGGCCTTGACCTAGAGCGGATTCGTGAAGGGGCGCAGTGGGCGCTGACACAAGATGAGCTGATCGTGCGTTTAACGGCGCAGACACTCGAGAGCTTTGGACGCCAAGAGTGGATCACTTTGTTTTGGGCGTATGCTGACGGCTTGAGGGAGTTTGGTCTTTGGACGCAGCAGCTTTGGGCTGAATCGTTAGGCAAAGCCAAAGACCGTAAAGGAACTGAAGCACCTCGCGCCAGTACACCCATCCCTGCGGTAGGTTCGTCGGATCAACATTCGATTTTGCAGCAGGTGATGGAAGGCAGCCGCGACAAGTTTTTGTGGTACTTCCGGGTTGAACAATCCGAGAAAGACGGGCCGGTTCTTGAAAAGAACCTTTTTGATTGTCAGGGTTTGATGGCTGGCAAGACCATGGGGCAGCTTTTTGGCGCTATGGCCACGGCCACAAGATCGGCAACCGAAGAAAACGGCATTCAAAGTTTGACCCTCACCGCGGAGACGCTCGACGAGCGATCGCTCGGGGCGCTGCTCATGCTTCTTGAGCTTGTTGTTGGAACGGTGGGCGAGGCCCTAGATATCAATGCCTTTGACCAGCCTGGTGTTGAACTCGGCAAACGGCTCGCTCGAGAGATTCTGAGCAAGTAAAAATACCCAGTCTCTTTCTTTACCTGAAACTTTACCTGGAAATGAGACGCCTCGACTTGTGTTGTTGGCTCGGCGTTTCTATACTTATTACGTGGTAAAACGTGAAGATGAAGATGAAGATGAAGTAACGTCCGAAAGTACCGCGGTCGTCAGAGGTGATACCTTTCGCCAACGCATGGAAGATGCCACCAAGGCACCTCCGTGTTTGGTTATGCTCGAAGGGCCTGCTGGCTACGTCGGCAAACAATGGCCCATCGACCGTACCGATATGATCATCGGCCGTTCGATGACGTCAGGTATCTTTGTCGATGACCGTTCGGTGTCGCGTTCGCATGCGAAGGTTTCGCTCGTTGGCGGTGATGTTTTTATCGTCGATCTTGAGTCATCCAATCGTACGGTCATTAATGACGACGCCCTGCCGGCGCTGGTGCCGGTGAAGTTAACCAATAATGATCAAATTAAGACCGGGAACGTGCTGTTTAAATTTCTGGAGCGCGGCTCGATCGAGGCCCATGCCATTGAGCAGTTGCAGACGAAGAGCGAAAAGGACCCGCTCACTGGAATTTTCAATAAAGGCGCTTTGGCCATGAAGGGCGCCGAGAGCTTCAAGCGGGCCAAGCTTTTGAAAGTACCGATGAGTCTCGCGGTTTTCGACATCGATCACTTCAAAAGGATCAACGATACCCACGGCCACGCCGTCGGTGACTATGTTTTGCGTGAAATGGCAGCGGTTATCGGTACGCGCTTGATCCGCGGTGATGACTATTTCGCTCGTTACGGTGGCGAGGAGTTCGTGGTCCTGCTTTTCGGAAGCAATCTTCAGCAGGCTACTGAAATCGGCGAGCGCCTAAGGGCGACGATCGAAGGCCATACCTTTTCGGTGAACGGTACGAAAATTCCGGTGACGATTTCAGTGGGGGTCGCCACTAAGGAAGCTCAGATGACCGCATGGGAAGAGATGTTCGGCAAGGCCGACGATGCTCTTTACACCTCTAAGCGCAACGGCCGAAATCGGGTGACCTCGACGTGAACCCTTTGGCCGCACGCATGGCCGCTTGCCTCGGCCTCGTCGTCGGCTTAGTGGCTAGCGCAGGGCCCGTTCAAGCTCAAGGTGCGCGCAGCAATACTCCAGAGTATTTCTACCAGCCGACATCCGGGGGTATGAGTTTAAGCTTCGAGGGTCACCAACTTCTTTCAGGTTCGACATCGACGTCGGTTTCCGGAGCCAAGACCAACGATATCAAGCTCAGCAAAATGGGTTTTGCTTTTGATTGTAGTTATGGTTTTAGCGATGAGTGGGCGTTTTCTGCGAAGATGGCACTCGATAATCGCACGACGGATATTACCACCACGGCAGGTACCTTGACCTCTTACAAGCAGACGGGGCGCAGCGATGTCACCTTGATGCTGACGAATATCTCAGCGCTTGGCGCTTGGAGTCTCAACATCGGAGTTGGTGCGGGATTGAGTCCCGGTAAGCGCCTAGACTATACCGCGACCGAGGACGGCAACAACCTCTCGGGTGGCACGAGTATTATAAATTACTTAGGTTTATCAACCACTGTCGGTTCGGGAAACTACTTTGGCGGGAAGATTCAGTATATGACGCGCACCCAAGGCACTGGTAACACTAACGGCTCGGCGGCGCAGGATTACTCGATCGATGGCGGTAACACCGCGACAGTAGCTGCCTTTATCGCAACCGATTTTGCACCAATTTCCGCTGATCTGGCTCTGGCGTATAATTTCATCGATCCCATCGTTTATACCTATAGTGCCAGCAGTACCGTGACCGCGAATGCGTTTCAAAGTGTTCAAATCGATGCTGGTGTACAATATAGCCTGGCGCCGGCGGTGAATTTACGTCTTGGCTATCAGATGTTGATGTTTGGTGAGCAAGCGAGATCGGCCCAGACGACGGTCGCGGCTTATAATGAAAGTACCGGCTCTTTTCGCCTTCGCTTTGAATTTTAGTAAGGAGGTCTCATGCCAATTGTCCTCTTACTCGTCTTTTTCAGCTTAATAACTGATGCGCATGCAAAACTTGACGGCGGGCGCGTCGACCAAAGAATAAACCAGAGAGCAAAAGTGAATGTTCAAATGAAAAAGATCGATGAAAAAACCGCTCGCGCCATCGAGGCAGATCTGCAGCGCCATCTCGATCAATACATACAGGCGAGATATGTTGATGAAAATACGAACCTGGCCCGCGAATTTCTTCGGCAAATGCGCACTGATTTCGCTAAACTCAAAGGTCTCGGTGTGGAGTTGCGATTCGATCCTTTCAAGGCGAAAAACGATGATGATCTTGAGAGAAAGCTGCAGGCGTTTGTGACCTATCGACCGATCGCCGGGAAGATCAAACTCGCTGCGGTCATCACCGCGTGTTCATTGATCGCGTGCTCGTGGATATCTTGGGATTCTCCTGAAAATTTCGCCGATGACACTCTTCCAGAGTTGCGCCGTGAGCTAGTGAAGTAAGGCTACGGAGTGGCGGCAGCCCGTGCCAGCTCCGCCTTTGGATCGGCTGTACCTTCGAGTGATTTACAAAACGCCAGCATTTTTGCGAAATCGCTGCCGAGCTTCTTGAATACCAGCTCAAAGTCATTCAGGTTTTCAATGTAAAGGCGATAGTTCAGAAGGCGCGCATTGTTGAGCTCGATTGAATCGAAATTCTTGTAGGAGTTGGCAGAGCGCAGACGTGGGCGCAGATCGGTGATGAACCGCTCTTGGATTTCTTTGAAGCGTGTCTTGCGTTCAACTTCGTCGATTACGGTGTTCTGTCGTTCCTGGTACCATTTCTCAAGTAGACGCATTTCTTGGGCGATGAAGGCCGCGAAGTCGGCTTCGTCGGCAAGATCATCATCCATCGCCTTTAATGTTCGGCTGTCGCTGCCTTCTTTGCGGAGATAAAATTCGCGCGCCCCGATGTTGCCAATGAACACCGCCAAACGTTCATTGAAGTCGGCCTGGCTTTTGATGTAGATCGTTGCATGGGTAGTCTCGTGAATAATAGTGTTTACGAGATCATAGTCCCTATAACTCAGCATGGAAGAGAGCAGCGGATCATTAAACCAGCCAAGTGTGCTGTAGGCGGAAACCCCGCGGGTAAAGGTGTCATAGCCTCGTGCTTTGAGCGCCTCGGCTTCAGCTTTGGCATCTTCCGGATTGAAGAAGCCTTTGTAGGGGAGTGAGCCGACGATGGGAAACCACCAATTGTAAGCTTTAAGTTCAGTGCGCATCGCTGCCGCCACCACGTAGGTGACATAGGGGCGATCAAGCTGCACGAAACTGGTGTAGTTGTCCGTATGTTTGAGTCCCAGTTCGCGTTCGGCGAACCCGCGCGCCTCTTGCGCAAGGTTCAGCTTGCGCTTATTTTCCTCGCTCATTTGCGAGTCTTGAAGAGCGCTTGCGATCGGTACCCGGCTGCGCAAAAGGCCCGCCTGGTAATAGGCGCTCTTGAGGTAGTAGTTCACTTGGCAGCCGCAAAGCGGGAACGTTAAAGCCAAGGATCCCAAAACTCTGCCGGAAACTTCACCGGCTCGCCGCAAGAAAATAGGCAGGAAAACTGTCAAAAGAACCAACTGAGGCCAGCGCGACCGAACCAGTCGACTGTCACGGGTTGCTTGTTCAAAGGACGACTGGCCCAACCGTCAACTCCTACCTTCAGATTGATGGCTTCCGTAAGACCGATACGAATACCAAAACCGCCGCTGGGAACGAAGCCCGGAGTGTCGTCAATGGGTGTCGCCGGCCAAAGGGTTCCGTCGGTACCTCGATATTGATCGACGATACGTTTGGTGATGATGTAGTTGGTGCCGCCCTTGATATAGGGTCTGATGGCGGTCTCTTTGCCGCCAAAGGTGTAGATGAAGTCCAAACCGGCAGTGGTATAAAACATCTGTGTCACATGTCCATTGACGACGTCAGGCGAGATCACGCGGCGGTTACTGCCGTCGGTGTAACTGGCTTCGATCGCTGATGCCTCAGTCAAGTAGTAAGCGAGCGATCCAGTGAGTGACATGGACTCATCGTAAGCGTTGACATCGATGTTGGATTTTTTATAACTTCCGGAAGCGCCGATCTCAATAAAGCCGGCGCGCGCACTGGGCACGACAGAGACCAGCAGGAGCGTGGTCAAAAGTATGCGCAGAAGTGCGGACTTTGTCAGAATGCATTGGTATCTCGCGTTCATCCCACTAGTTTAGCCAAATCGGTGGATGAACTTCAGTCCAGATCTTCTTCTTCCGATTTCATTGCTGCGCTTTAGTCGTAGGAGCTGGCGTTGACGTTGAAGGAGTAATAGATGTGAATAAGTCCGTCGCCTTTGACCAGTTCCGGAGGAGGGTGCGGAAATTGGCGGGCGTCTCGGAAGGCCTGAAGCGGCGCTTGGTCGAGGCTTTGAATTCCGGAACTTGAGTGAAGGATCGAGCGAACGTAATTTCCGTCTTTGTCGAGCAAGACTTCCAACCGGGTGACCCAGTTGTCTCTTCCAGTCGCTTTGCGTGGATCCGCAGCCATACTAAAGACCGCAGCGCGCGCGTAGTTTACCCAGCGAAAACGTATTTTCTCCTCCATCCGGGCGTAATAGGTATAGAAAAGGTGGCGATCGGTGTTGAGCGCTGTCAAATCACCAAACTTTATTTCATCGGGAACTGTTTCACCAAGGGTGGAGACCCCGCTTTCCAAGCCGCCAAAGTTCGGCGAGAGCTGCTTACCTCCTGCGGCAAGCGTTTCGTCACTCTTCTTAGGCTTGCCGACTAGGATATCTCCGGCATCACCACTGCTCTTGAGCTCATCATGCAATTTCTGTTGGATCTTCTGCAAAGCCGACTTCGGCCGAAAATCGATTCTCCGCTGAGCGACTTTTGGGCCCAAAGACTTAGCCAGCGGCGCACTTTGGCCGGCTGGCATGCTTGAACGATTGGCAGTCATATCGGTGGCGCGGGCGCGCGTTTCTTCGAGCACATAGCGTTCCTCTTCGCTAGCGAAGCGAGCTTTTTTCTTCTCTTTACTTACGAGCTCTTGTGGGATCGCGGTAGAGCGTACGAATTGTTTTTCGTCGCGCGGTGGCTGATGCGGGCGAGTCGGCAACTCGGGCTTGTCCAAGAGCTCGACGTAGGTCGTAGGTCTCAAATCGAGACGCTTGGGTTCCGGCATCATCGCAAGAAAAATTGCGAATGCAAAATGAAGGGCTAAACTAATTGTAAATACGCGAATATACCGCATTATTGGCTAACTATAGCGACCCAAAGTCGATTTGTCTACGAAGCCTGCCTCAAGCTGTGACGAATTTCACCCGATATAAAAAGTGCAGATGGAGGGGATAAATGAACAAATCTAGTAATGTCATCGACTTAAAGACACGAGCCCGCAAACCTGGTGAGGCCGATGACAGAGGTGCCGGGGCGGCGCCAATTTTGGACATGACCGAGCGTCGCAATGAAATGTTGAGCCACGAGCGTCGAAAGGTGCGCCGGACCCTGCTCTCCGAGTTTGTCGGCGCTCATGTCGTGGTGCCCGAGCGTGGTCTGCAACGCGCGGTGATTTACGATATCTCCGAAGACGGTATCGCTTTTGATATCGAAGTCGGTGGCGGTAAATTTGAAACGGGTGATGAAGTGGGGTTCCGCGTGTACCTCAATCACCAGACGTATTTTCCCTTCATCGTCAAAGTTCTCAATGCGCGCGTGATTCCGGAAGAGGGCGTCACTCGCCATGGCGGCAAGTTCTTGATGGGCACTATCAATGACGTGGCGCTACATCATTTTGTAAAGTTTATTGAGACGGTCAGCGCTTCGCTGCGCACGGATCATGGCGACGTCATGGTCTCTGGCCTGAGAAAATAAAAAGTCAACGCTTTGCTTGTTAGAAGCTTGTTGAGTCAAATGGTCGGGTTCTGAGGAGCCCGATTTTTTTTGTGTACTTCTCACCTTACCTGTCATGCAATGGACCTTGGTCTTAGAGGATCAAGGAGGTCCAGTGGTCCCATCCAAGGCAGCTAGTGCCCGTAGTAACGCCAGTACCGATTCACGCCGTCGAGTTGTAGTGGATACCAATGTCATCCTGTTTGATGCATTGGCGATCAAGAAGTTTGTTGATGCCGATATTCACGTTCCGATTTCGGTCATCGAAGAGGTCGATCGTTTCAAACGTGATCTCGGAGAGAACGGGCGTAACGCCCGGCAGTTCTCGCGGTTCATCGATCATCTGCGTTCGCAGGGCCCCCTCAGTCGTGGTGTAAAACTTGAGAACACAACAAGTATTGTTTACGTCAACACCGACTTTGACTTTGCCGGAATGCCGAAGGAGCTCGATCACGCCAAAGCCGATAATCGAATCTTGGCCACGGCGCTCGGACTCAAAAAAGAGTTTCCAGGAGCAATGGTCGAGCTGATCACCAAGGACATCAATCTTCGAATCAAAGCCGATGTGTTTGGTGTGATCGCTCGCGATTATGAACCTGAAAAGGTTGATATCGAAGAGATGTATCGCGGACACCGTGAGATCGATGTTGACCCCGACATTATCAACAATTTTTACCGTGACCGGATACTGCCTTGTCCAGAAGGCGGTCCGCTCGGGCCCTTGACCGCCAATCAATATGTGATCATGCGCGATGCTTCGAATCCGAATCATAGCGCCATCGGCCGGATGTGTGAAAAACAAGGTGGAATCGTACCGCTCTTGAGTCCGACTGAAAGCATTTGGGGTATTCACCCGCGGAACGTAGAACAAACCTTCGCGATGGATTGCCTTCTCAATGATGAGATTTTGTTTGTTTCGCTCGTTGGAAAAGCGGGCACTGGTAAGACTCTTCTGGCTCTTGCCGCCGGACTTTACAAAACTCTAGATGAAGGGCGTTTTCAACGCTTGCTCGTGTCGCGACCGATATTTCCGATGGGCCGCGATCTCGGTTATTTGCCTGGAGACGTAGAGCAGAAGTTAAACCCATGGATGCAGCCGATTTTTGATAATGTTGAGTTCCTTATGGGCGCGGACAAGAAGGCGGCTGGGCGTGCGCAAGAGCTGATGAATCAGGGCATGCTCAATATCGAGCCATTGACCTATATTCGTGGCCGATCGATTCCTAATCAGTATTTGATTGTCGATGAGGCGCAGAATCTCACGCCGCACGAAATTAAGACCATCGTCACGCGCGCTGGTCAGGGCACGAAGGTGGTGCTCACGGGCGACGCTTATCAGATCGATAACCCCTATGTGGATTCTGCCACCAGCGGATTGACTTATTCGGTTGAACGTTTCAAGGGCCAACGGATCTCGGCCCATGTCACGTTGTCGAAAGGGGAGCGTTCGGAGCTTGCGGAATTGGCTGCAAATATCTTGTAATCGTTGACTTATGGGTGGAGCGATGGTCGACTCCGCTCCACCTAAAACGTAGCGAGAGGAGCGCGTATGCCATCCGAAATTCAAACCGAATTGGCACCCAAAGTAGTCAGTTTTCATTACACTTTAAAAGACACCAAGGGCAACGTGCTCGAATCTTCGTTTGGAGAAGAACCTCTGCACTATCTCGAAGGTGGCGGACAGATTATTCCGGGTCTTGAATCTGCCATCGCAGGTTTGAAAAAAGGCGACAAAAAGTCGGTCGCTGTAAAAGCGGTCGAGGCCTACGGTGAGTTTGAGCAAGAACTTGTGGTTGAGGTTCCGCGCGAGCAAATTCCCAAACCCGATGTCGAAGTTGGCGATCGTTTTCATGCTGACTCTGGCCAAGGGCATTCGCAGGTCGTGGTTGTCACAAAAGTCACCACCACTCACGTGACCGTTGACGGCAATCATCCGCTCGCAGGTCAAGATCTTCACTTTGACGTCGAGATCACTGAGATTCGCGATGCCACCGAGGCTGAGCTTGAGCACGGGCATTCTCATGCTGGCGAAGGCCACGAGCACTGACCTTTTTTATGTCGCTCCGCCCTCCGGGCTGTGCTTTCCTCCCTCTCTCGCTGCGCTCGTTCAGTCACGATCTGTTGGTGTCGCTGCGCCCTGCGGGCTGCGCTTTCCTCTTTCTCTCGCTGTGCTCGTTCAGTCGCGAATGCTAAGGGGGGGCTCTGCCACTTTGAACCCCGATCAGGAACCTTTGACGGTTCCTGATAACCTCCCGTCATTTGTTAGTGGCGCTGGCCCTGCGGGCTGCGCTGGTTTGGGGAGTACTTGTCCTTTGGACGGCGCTATGTGTAGGGGGCGATTTCGGACCAGGTGCCTATTTCTTTGAGGAATTGACGGCCGTGCTCTTTGAGCACACTCATTGAGGGTTGAGTGATGCCGTTGGTTTTCAACCACTGATTGAACGGAACGACACGGCGTTGAGCTGTTCTGACTTCATCATAAAGCATCCATGCAAGCGGACCGCCGGCGGCGACCCATCCGAGGTTGCGATAGTCTTCAAGCGTTGAGGTATTATCGTAGATCGTCGCGCCGTGGTTGGAGTGCCACTCGCTACCGCGCCTTTCTACAATCAAAAATTCAGATTCCACACGGCCGCGTAAGGGAATGCCGACACTGCCGCAGGTGATGAGTTGTTTGTTTTGCCAGACACGTGTTTCCGGCATGTGCCAATGACCGCAAACCATAGTGCAAGCCGGGTGTGCCGACAGTTCGCAATTTAAGCGCTCGTCAGTCGCGTAGCGCCAGCCGGATTGGTTGCTGCTAGGCGAAGCATGGCAAAAGACAACTTCGCTCAGGAGTCCCTCGTCAAGACTGAGCGTGAGAGGTAGGTTTTTCAATCTTTTGATGAACTCTTGCGACAGGCTTCGGGCCAAAACGCGGACGGGTTCCCAATTGGGTGTGACGTGAATGGGCTCAATGCTGGATTCTTTAAGAGTTCCTTCCGTCAATTCTGCGGCAGTCACCACATAGTCTTCGTGATTACCTCGTAAGATCGGGATAGCGAGTCGTTCAAGAAGCTCAATCGTCGCTTTCGAACCTGGAAATGGATCGACGGCATCGCCAAGACAAATGATCCGATCGACACCACTAAGGTTGAGGCCTGCTAACGCTGCTTCAAGCGCGGCGAGATTGCCGTGGATGTCGGACACGATGCCGATGCGCAAATTTCGCCTCCCTTCTGCTATGCCTTCCGGTTCTGACCCTGTTTTGATTTTTTGAGTGACAGCGCCGTCGCAAGTTCTCCCCGGATTTTCACGCGAAAGAGCTCCTTACGGTCGAGACCTTTGAACTCCGTAAGGGCCTGATTGAGGGAGTCCATATCGGACGTCAAAACCACCGCACGCCATTTTTCCGGATGGGCGACGGCTAAACAATTTTTAATAATGTCGCGATAGAGTTCGGGATTGCTGCCACGATCGCCGAACTGACGACCAAACGGAAGGTTGGCAAGGACCAAGGTCACATCCTGTCTTCCTGAGGGCGCTTGGCGAGAGTCGCCCTGTGTAAGAGTAAGCTGTTGAGAGGACAAGAGACTCTTGAGATTGGCACGCGCCGTTTTTACAGCCTCGGGATCGATATCAATACCGATGAGTTGAGCCGTAGGGGCATAAGCATGGGCTTCGCTTAAACAAGTGCCCGAGCCGCAAACTGGATCAAGAATCAAATCATCGTTGGCCGCTTGACCTG
>SXRI01000042.1 GCA_005793615.1 Bdellovibrionales bacterium | reverse complement strand
TGCCGTCATGTATCTTTATTGCGCCGTCGGGCTCTATGGAATTTTCCAGGACCCAGTCCAGCAGGACATGTATCTTTTCACCGTAGTGAGAGCAGTCCATCACCGCGTCCATCTGCGCGAAAGGAAGCGCCATCGGCGATATCATCCGCAGGGGTGATGTTCAGGCCGCTTTCCGCAAGCTTCTTTTTCCCGAGTTCGACATTGGTACCCTCAAGTCTGGCAACGAGTGGTACCTTAAGACCGAGCTCTTTGGACGCGGCGATAATGCCGTCGGCGATAATGTCGCACTTCATAATGCCGCCGAAGATATTCACGAAGATTCCCTTCACGTTCGGGTCCTTCAGAATGATCTTAAAGGCCGCAGTAACTTTTTCCTTGTTTGCGCCTCCGCCGACATCGAGGAAGTTAGCCGGGCTACCGCCCGCCAATTTAATGATGTCCATGGTCGACATGGCCAGTCCGGCACCGTTGACGAGACAGCCGATATTACCCTCGAGCTTAATGAATGCGAGGTCGAAGTGCGAAGCTTCGATCTCTGCCGGATCTTCTTCGTTCAAATCGCGAAGTTCAAGAATCTCCGGATGGCGGAAAAGGGAGTTTGAGTCGAAATTCATCTTCGCGTCCAGCGCGATCACGTCACCCTCTTTGGTTTCAACCAAAGGATTGATCTCTGCGATCGAACAGTCTTTGTCGATATAGGCCTTATAGAGCCCCAGGAAAAACTTTGCTGCCTTCGCTGCGACTTTGTCTTGCATGCCCACGGCAAAAGCAAGTTGTCGGGCCTGGAACGGTTGAAGCCCCACGGCCGGGTCAACCACGACGCGGTGGATTTTCTCGGGATGATTGGCTGCGACTTCCTCAATCTCAACGCCACCCTCGGCAGACGCCATGACGACGACTCGTCCGGTATTGCGATCGAGAAGAACTGCAACGTAATACTCTTTCTTTATATTACAGCCGGCCTCGACAAAGATCTTTTGAACCTTTTTGCCCTCTGGCCCGGTTTGGTGGGTCACCAGGGTCATACCGATCAACTTCTTTGCAAGGTCCTCGACCTCTGCCAGAGACTTCGCGAGCTTAACGCCGCCGCCTTTGCCGCGGCCACCCGCGTGAATTTGCGCTTTGACCACCCAAAGGTTGCCGCCGATAGCCTTTGCCGCCTCGACTGCCTTTGCGGGAGATTCCGCCATCTGACCGGCAAGTGTGGCAACACCGTACTTGCGAAGAACTTCTTTCGCCTGATACTCATGAATATTCATTGGAGTTTTCCTTTTTAAAAGACTCTCGCATTCTGTACTGTCAGTAGCGCCGGGTCAAATAGAGTACGCGCTCGAAGTGAAATGCGCGGCTGAGTGCGGCGTCGAAACTTACGAGCAGAGGTGTGATTTCAGCTTTTCTTTGTAGTCGGCTCGCTCTATAAAAATGTGCTCAAACTATCTAATGAATGTGAAATGAATGCGAGATTGTGAATAGAGTGGAAAATCAGATCTTCAGCGAGATCTTCTGAAAGGACGTCCAGTCATGAAGTCACCCGTACGTGTTGCAATTACCGGCGCAGCCGGTCAGATCGGCTACAGTCTTCTTTTCCGCATTGCCAGTGGCGCGATGCTCGGACCAGATCAGCCCGTTATTCTTCAGCTCCTTGAAATTCCTGATGAGAAGGCACAGAAGGCACTCAAGGGCGTCATTATGGAGCTCGAAGATTGTGCTTTTCCGCTCTTGGCTGGCGTGGTGGCGAGTGGTGACCCGAATGTCGCCTTCAAAGACGCTCAAGTCGCGCTTCTTGTCGGCGCGCGCCCTCGCGGACCCGGTATGGAGAGAAAAGATCTACTGACTGAAAACGCGAAGATCTTTACCGTCCAGGGTGAGGCTATCGGTAAATTTGCTGATCCGAACATCAAGGTTTTGGTCGTCGGCAATCCCTGCAATACCAACGCGTACATCGCTATGAAGACGGCGTTGAAACATGGAAGGGTGCAAGCGAAAAACTTCACGGCAATGTTGCGTCTCGACCACAACCGCGCATTGGCGCAGCTTTCGCAAAAAACCGGGAAAGCGGTGGCTAGTTTCAAATCGCTGACGGTCTGGGGAAACCATAGTCCGACGATGTATCCTGATTTCCGCAATGCCACCGCTGATGGCGAATCAGTAGCTAAGTTGACAGGTGCCGGAAGTCCTGACGGTGACAAGTGGAATAAAGAAGTATTCATTCCGACTGTCGGTAAACGTGGCGCCGCGATTATTGAGGCGCGCGGTCTCTCTAGTGCGGCGAGCGCTGCAAATGCGGCGATTGATCATATGCACGACTGGTGGTTGGGATCGAAAGGCGCATGGGTCACGATGGGTGTTCCGAGCGATGGTTCGTACGGAATTCCAGAAGGCATCATTTATGGCTTCCCGTGCCTAACCGAGAATGGCAGCTACAAAATCGTTCCCGGTATTGAGATCGATCCGTTCTCTCGTGAGAAGATGACCTTGACTCTCAAAGAGCTCGAAGAGGAGCGCCAGGGCGTCGCGGCGCTGTTGTGATTGTGTGATTGCAGTTCCTCCGGAACTGCCTCGTTCGCAGCGAGTGTTCGCTCGACGATGGCTCGTTTGTGTGACTGGTTCTTTAGCTTGTTTGAACTCGACAGACGTATGTTTTGTTGAGCAGGAACCCAGGCTTTTTGGCCTGGGCCTGTACCTAGATTGAGCTTAAGAGTTAGGCACGTCTCGACATCAGTTGATTTTACCCTACAATATATAGAGTGCTCGAAGTGGATCGATGAACGATCTGCAATGTCCGTTATTCCAGGAAGGAATTACTTTTGGACGTCGCTATTGAATTGCGAGGCGTTTCTCTCAGTTTCGGGAGTGAAACCTTCCTTGAGAACATCAATATTAAAGTTCCTCGGGGCGAGTCTCTCGTTCTGATCGGACCAAGCGGCAAAGGCAAAACGCTCCTTCTTAAGCTCATGGCGGGTCTTATTAAACCGACTCGGGGCGAAGTACTCATCGAGGGCAACGATTGGCATGCGATAAACCGTGAATCGCGCGAAAAAATCGCGCGAAAAACGGGGATGCTCTTTCAAAAAAATTCTTTGTTTGATTCGTTAAGCGTTGCCGACAACGTCGCATTTCCTCTGCGTGAAGTGGCGTTTGCCTCGGAAAAGGAAGTCAACGAGGTTGTCAGCTTCTTTCTCGAAGCTGTAGGGCTCGCGCATGCTCGGGATCTTTTCCCGGATGAAATCAGCGGCGGTATGCAAAAACGTCTGGGTATTGCGCGCGCGTTGGCGCTCAAGCCGGAAATCGTATTCTACGATGATCCGACCGCAGGCCTTGATCCCATCACCAGTCGCCGTATCGTTCAGCTGATCATCGATCTTCGTGGCGCCAACAAAGAAAATCCCATGACAGTCGTAGCGGTTACCAATGACATGAATCGCGCCGAGCAGATGGCGACTCGAATTGCAATGGTCGTGGATCGCGGAGTGATCGATTGCGGTGGCCCGGTCGATATCAAGAAACATAAGGATCCACGCGTGCAACAGTTCATAAACGGTGACCTTTTAGGTCCCTTAACGAGAACCTTATGATCAAGTTTGAGAAGGTTGTAAAACGCTTTGGTTCGCGCACGATTCTCAATGGAATCAGTTTTGAGCTCGCCGAGGGAAAGATCCTCTTTGTATTGGGGACATCCGGCACCGGAAAATCAGTGATGCTGAAGAACATCGTCGGTTTGCTGCGACCCGAAGAAGGAAAAATCTGGATCGACGGCCAAGAGGTATCAAGGATTTCGGAAGAAGAGTATTTTCCGGTTCGCAAGAAGTGCGGCATGGTCTTTCAGCATCCGGCACTGTTTGACTCTCTTACCGTATTCGAAAACGTTGCCTTCGGGCTTAGGCGCCATACGAAAATGAACGAGAAAGAAATCGCCTCGACCGTTCGGCACAGTTTATCGCTTGTGAATATGGACGGCGTTGAAAAGAAAATGCCCGCCGAAATTTCCTATGGCATGCAAAAACGTGTGAGCCTTGCGCGCACGCTCGCACTCGAGCCAAAGGTGCTGCTTTTCGACGAGCCAACGACAGGTCTAGATCCAGTCACCACGAATGCCGTGAACCAATTGATTTTCAGTCTTTCGCGACAGCTAAAGACAACATCGATTGTGGTCAGTCATGACATGCACTGTGCCCTCGATATTGCGGATCGAATCATCGTTCTTGA
>SXRI01000041.1 GCA_005793615.1 Bdellovibrionales bacterium | reverse complement strand
TCGAAGATCAATTGGCGGCAGAGAAAAAGTGCGGTCACCTTGGCGGAAAAGTTTTGATTCCGACCAGCGGTTTCGTGCGCACTCTCGTAGCGGCTCGCTTGGCTGCGGATGTGATGAATGTTCCGACGATGATCATCGCGCGTACTGACTCGTTGGGTGCGACGTTGATCACTAGCGATATCGATCCCTATGATAAGCCGTTCCTTACCGGTGAGCGCACCAGTGAGGGCTACTATCGCGTGAAGCCTGGCATGAAGGCGGCGATCGCACGCGGTCTTGCCTATGCTCCGCACGCCGACTTGGTTTGGGTTGAGACTTCGAAGCCTGATTTGGCGGAAGCGCGTGAGTTCGCAGAAGCGATTCATGCGAAGTACCCGGGCAAAATGCTCGCGTACAACTGTTCGCCTTCGTTCAATTGGAAAAAGAACCTCGACAATGCGACGATCACCAAGTTCCAGACTGAACTCGCGGCGATGGGCTATAAGTTCCAGTTCATCACTTTGGCTGGCTGGCACCTTCTCAATTACCACTCCTTCTCTCTCGCGAACGATTACGCCAAACGCGGTATGCCGGCGTATGTTGAATTGCAGGAGCAGGAGTTCGGCGCTGAGAAGGCCGGTTATACAGCCACTCGCCACCAGCGCGAAGTAGGTACCGGTTACTTTGATCAGGTGCTGATGACTGTGAGCCAGGGTCAAGCTTCCACGGGTGCATTGGCGCACTCGACTGAGGCTGAGCAATTCGACGCTCATCTCTAGTAGATGTTTTAGACTGAACAAATTCCAGGCGCCGGAGTAATCCTTACCCGGCGCCGCTATTCGGCGCTCGCCACACCGGTTTTCATTCGCGCCCGTCGCTTCGATCCACGATAAATTTCAAAGACAGTGTCGAATTTTGCGGCTCTTTCGTACTCAAGCTATACTCCGGCTTCGCGTGTCTCATGAATGATCGCGCGTGGGGAGTAAGGTCGGATGCAAACTCAGACAGGAAATTTACTTAAGACGAAATTTCTCATGAGCTCGATGGTGTTGGCGAGTGCGCTCGCACTGATGCTGCCTTCTGAGAGTTCAGCTCTGACGGCTGAGGAATTTTCCGATGAAGAGCTACAAGAAATCGAAGAGTACGGTGAGCTCAATGAAGTCATTCAGGCTGTCGCTTCTGCTAACACCGCGGCCGCAGTGACAAGGACCGGAATCGGAAGCTCGGGTCAGGTTGCTACTACTGCGACTGCATCGGCTCCTGCGGCGGTGCCGACTACGTCAACTCCGACCGTTCAGAGTCCTGGATCTTCCGTCGCGGTTGTTCCCGTAAAGGCGATTTACGTCTATGAGAATCAACCGGTACAAATCGTCGATAGCCAAGGCCGCCTGATCCAAGTGATCTACTTGGTGCGAAAAAAACAGTAGAGTCCTATTGTTCAGAGACCGCCGAGAAGTCGTAACTTGGCTTTGATCTCTTTCAGAATCGGTGCAGGGAGTTTGCCTAGTTTGCGTTGTAGGCGCCGATTTTCGATCGTCCGGCTCTGATCGATCATGACTTCATTGCCGATGTTGTTGCCGGCTGTGCAGAGAATGTCGACGAGAATTTGTCTCGTTCGGAAATAACTGCATGTCTCGTTCTGAGAAAATAGCGTTCCGATTTCTTGATCATTCGTGGGGGCAGTTAAGATTTCCGGACGTTTATCCGAGGTAGGAGATGAACTAATTGAGAGGAAAAAGCTCGCTCGACATAGATATGTCGAATGAATTTCCGGAAAGAATTTCTTATGAAAGCCACTACGCAGTATTTTCTGTCGATACTTGTGACGCTTGTCGCGCAAATGCCTTTGCAAACGAATGCGATTGAGGTGTTTGGAACAAGTGCAAAAAAGAGTTTCGAACAGGCGCAGATGGGTCCCGAGAGCGGCGAGATTGGCCGAGCGAAGTGCGTGCGAGATGCAGGAGAAAGCAATGACTTCGCGGCATTTATGAAGTGTGCCACCCCAGCCGACATTCGCGAGGCTTTTGAAATGCCACCCCTTATGCAGGATGCCAAGCAAGCTTCTCCGGATAAGGAGTACAAACTGGTCATCAATATCAACTTGGTGAATCAGACCTTTGAGGCTAATGATCTTGAAAAAGGTGGGCGCTTTGGTGGTCCTGTGAAAACCGGAAAGGCCGGCTTTAATACCGAGGACCAGGCTCATGCTTCGCCAGGGCATGAGTGTTTCGAGGGTGACTCAGCAGAGGCTATGCATTATTCAAGGAAATATAAAATGGCTCCCATGCCGTATTCCATTTTTTTCTCAGGTGGGGTAGCGATTCATAGCACTGGAACTGGGAAAAATATGTCGATCGGCGGCAACTCGCATGGCTGTGTCCATATGGGGCCAGGGGATGCCGGAAAAATCTACAAGTTGGCTAAAGAGTACGGTCCCTCAAACGTCAAAGTATGTCTCATAGGTGAGTCGCCGGCTTCTCTAAAAAGTAGTAAGGCAACAACCAAAAAAGCGAAGAAACCTTCAAAAAATTCAAATCAATGGAAGCCAGGCCCGAAGCATTCGGTAGAGCCCGCAGGCAATAGCATTTAGGCGAGACTAATACCCCCGCTCCAAGCGGGCGATGCGCTCTTCGAGGGGCGGGTGGCTTGAGAACAAGTGCGCAAGGCCTGTTCTGCGGCCGGCGGCGATTTTAAAATTCGCGAAGGCTGGGGCTTGCTGGAGCTCGGGTGATTCATTGATACCGTGAACACGTTGCAGGTCGCGCAAGGCTGAGATCATGCTGTCGCGGCCGGCATACCGAGAGCTTCCGGCATCGGCGCGAAACTCACGTTGCCGCGAGAACCAGGCGATGATCATCGATCCAGGAATAAAGAACAACATCTCAAGCACCATGATCGCGATCGAGCGGCCAAAATAACCGAGACCACCGCTGCGGCTATCACGATCTGAGCGAAGTGCATTGTCGATCGCAAAAGCGACAATACGTGCAAGCGCCATAACAAACGCGTTCACCACGCCTTGCAGGAGAGTCATGGTCACCATATCGCCGTTAGCGATATGCGCGACCTCGTGGCCAAGCACACCCTCTACGGAACGGGAATTCATAGAGTTCAGAAGCCCAGTAGATACCGCGACGAGAGAGTTATTGCGTGTCGGTCCAGTGGCGAAAGCATTGACCTCGGGAGAATTGTAAATCCCGACATCGGGCATTCTGCTCAGACCCGCCTTACGGGCAAGGTCGTGTACGGTGTTGACGAGTTGTCGGGCCTCGCCGTTAGAGGTATTTGGGTCGAGAATCTGCACACCCATCGCCCACTTGGCCATGACCTTGGACAGTAGGAGACTGATGAAGGCGCCGCCCATGCCCCATACTAAACAAAAAACCATGAGGCTGGCGAGGTCGAGCCCCTGTGGGCCGACGAAACTACCGACGCCCAAAAGATTGATCACCAGACTCACGGTGAGCATGACAACGACGTTGAGGGCGATGAAGAAAGCAATGCGACGAGCCCAGGTCATAGTAAATATCTCCTATGACAGAGAAAATAGGTCTTTTTCCGCATTCGTCAAGGGGGAGTTTGAAAACGCATGTAGAATCATATGGTTAAGCGCCTCAGGTGGCAGGTGCAATTAAAAGGGTAAACCTAAGGTGAGTGCGCCAGTCCAACCGCCGAGGGCAGTACTCGACCCTGCTCCGGATACCACCAAATATTCCACTGTGGTGTCGACGACGAAGTGACCGAAGTCAAAGCGTGCGCCTGCTGCCGGCGTCGCAATAAAGGCCGTACCTTTGGCATGTTCGCGGTAAAGTATGTCGCGGCCTTTGCTATTCACTCGTTGGCTACGCACATAGAAACTGCCAAAGCCAATTCCGAAGGCGGCAAATGGTTTGATAAATCCCGAAGAAAGAAAAAATACGGCGTCACCGCGGGCAAGGAGGTGGCGGATATTCTGTGCTGCCATTTCTTGATCCATGCCGAAGCCGGCTTCGACTTGCAGACGGGCCTCGAGCCACTCAAAAGGACGAGCCAATCCTAAGCCGAATGAGTGTGCGCCATTTGCAAGTTCACTGGCGAGCTCACTGTATTGTGCGTTGAGGAAGGAGCCGCGTGCGAGAAAGTAGTCTTCACTTGAGCCTCGTGGGGTGGGTGACGAGGTACGGGCTGCCTTTATGCTCGCTGTATCGGCCGGCGGCGTTGCCGCCAAAGGAGTTGGAACCTGAGGAGTGGGGGTCTGAGGTGCTGGGGCGGAGACTTGGACGGTAACTGGAACTGGTGGTCCGACGAAGGTTTCGTGGGCTGGAGTTTCGGTCGTTGCCGCGACTACGAGCTCTGGCGCCGGGACAGCGGCGGGAACTCCTGAGGGGGCTGTTGAGGGGACTTCAGATGGTGCTCCAGCTTGCGCGAGTGGTTTTTGGGGTTCGAGCAGCAGTGATTTTTTCTGGGTTTGCTTGGCGCTGAGCTTCGAGTTGAGATGATAACGGACCTGTGGCTCAGGTGATATTTCTAGTGGCTTACGCAAATCATGAACATCATTCGCGGCACGTGTTTGGTCTTCGAGTGCCTGCTCAAGCGGGAGCGGTGTGCGCACTACTACTGTAGTGACATGGGTGCCGGAGTTTTGTTCGAAATTGATTTTAGTGACTTGTTTTTTCGCAGATTTTTTTGGCAGCTTCGAAGGAAGTTTGCTCGCGCGCGTGCTGTCTTCGGCACGGGCAGCAGTTGTGAAAGCAAAGCCGACAACTACACTGAGCAAGAGACAGAGTGATTTCATAAGCTCCCCCAGTCGCCATGAGCGTGGACGGTTGAACCAATAGTCACACGATTAATGAAAGCTTGATTGAGTGAGGTTGTTGTCGGTGTACCAAGGGTAAGTAGAACGCCGGCGCTCGCTAAACCTTTGGCAAGTGCGTCGTCAGCATTGATTGCGTTATGGATGCACGCATTTGGGTATTTTGAGATCAGAGCGGTAAGGTCTGCGGGGCTACCGCTGCCGGGTACCAAGATAGTTGCAGGGTTGCCTGGGTCAGTAATATCAGAGCCTGAGACAAGCCAGCGGGCTTGAGTGAAATCGGCACTAAAGCGCGTGTAACTATCTGCTTGAGCAGTTCCGGGAGCGAGATCGGCGCCTAGAGCAGTGAGAACGCGGGTGCTGGTTCCTGTGCAATCGAGGTCGACCAGGATGCTCACAGCGATTTTCTCGGAGCCAGTGATTGTCTTGGCGTCGAAGGTGATTCCACCGGTGAGTGCCGAGAGTTTTTTTGGCGTGTTGATCGCAATTCCTAAGACGGCGCGATGACCTGTGCCGGAGCCGTTGAATCCACCGGCGGGACTCGTGCCTGCCTTGGTTTCCAAGAGTATCGCGATGGATGTAGTGGTCGTACCGTCGAGAGCGATTTCACTGCTGGCGAGATTGATCGACTGATCAAAAAAATCCTGCGGCAAGGGGCTGCCAGGTTGAGTGCTTGCAATTGCAGGCGTCACCATTGGCGGATCGGGGTCTCGATAGAGCTTGTTCTCATGTCCGCAGGCCACTGTCGTGAGGGCAGTGGTAACCGCGAGCAAGGCACTGAAAAGGGCCTTCTTGCGGGATGGGGTCAAAGACTGCGCGTTGGTCATGGGCATGCTCTCCTGTGGATCACTGCTTCATCTGCCTCCATAGAGGGTGCAAGACTGTCGCCACACTAGGTCTTTGACAGGTGTCGAAAATCTCATCAGTCAATGAAATTGAGGAGCTCCGGGTGAAATCTTGTACTTCAAGCGGGGACCAATTAGGGCCTAAGAGGACGTAGAGTGCGCATACTTAAGTACGATTTTTAGGGGGCTTCGCGCGTCAGGAAGCAGTAGGTATTTGCCAACCGCCTTCGAAATGCTATCGTTTTCATTCAAGTGACATCCTATGAAAATCTCCCGAAATCACTGCTTGGATTTTCTTTGCGCTACCGTTGGTGGGCGCGCCTGGGGATCTTTACTACCGCTCTTTTCGGGGCGCTAGCGGGTATTGCTGCGGCGGTATTTCAGAAGATTTTCATAGATCAAGTGCTGGGAACTGAGGCCGAAGAAGCGGCGAGATTTAGTCACTCATTCTTAACGGGATTGACTCCGGTAGGGGCTTTGCTCGGAGCCTTTGTTGCGACTGTGATCACTCAGGCCATTGCACTCATCGGCAGCTTTCTTGCTATGCGTGAGGGTACGATGTTGCAGCGGATTTTTTCCGAGGCCCTGTATCGAAAAACTCTATCAATTCGTACCGCATCACTTGGTTCGACGACGGTTGGCGAAGTGGTTTCAATCTATGCTACCGATGTTCCCGGCGCCACAGCGGTGATTGATCAAGTCTTGCCGATGGCGGCTGTGATCATGTGTAGTTTGATCCTGGGGCCGCTTGCGGTCTATTGGATTTGCGGAATTCCGATGTGGGCGACTCTAACCCTGATGGGCGTGGTGATTTCGTTCACATTGGCGTTGGCTATACGGCAAAGTCGTTTTTTCTGGCGTTTCAAGCAACTCGCGGCCGAGCGTACCGGTATTGTTAATGAGTGGGTGCAATCGATTCGCCTTTTGCGAATATTGGGTTGGGTTGAGAGCTTTGAACATAAGATTTTTCTCAAGCGCCAGGAGGAGACCGCGAACCGTGTCACAATGGTGACCAACGGTCAGTTCATGAATGCCTTTGGTTCATCGATCAATTTTATTATCAACCTGGCGGGTGTCGCCAGTTTGATGTACTTGAGCGACCGGCGCGTGAGCCCGGGCGAACTGTTCGCGATGTTGTGGATTTTTGGTGTCTTTCTTCAGCGGGCGTTTCGGCAACTGCCGTGGTTCTTTACTTTCGCTTTCGACTCGACGACGTCGCTTAAACGTCTGGAAAAATTTCTTGCTAGGCCCTCGGATGCAGGTTTAGTCGAGCGACGTGAGAATGCGGAGTTGGCATTGCCATCGGCTTTGCCTTTGAGCGTGCGCGGACTCAATCTGACTATCAACGGGCATAAGATTTTGAACGACGTTGATTTTGAGATACGGGCCGGTGAGTTTGTCGCGGTCATTGGCGAGGTCGGCGCCGGTAAATCAATGTTGGCGCTATCTCTAGTTGGTGAAACCGGAGCCACCTTCAAAGGGTTTCAGATCGGTCCTATCGATGCGCTTCGACTCGATGTGAATGAGCGTCGTCGCTATTTTTCATTTGTGCCGCAGGAAGGCTTCGTGATGAGTGCGTCTCTTCGCGAGAACATTGTTTTCCAATATGAACCATCGCTCGAGAATGACAGCGCCGTGCTTAAGGCCCTAGAGCTGGCGCATTTCAAAATCGAAGAAGAAATGCAAGGGCACGGACTGGATACTGAAATCGGCGAACGTGGCGTGAATCTTTCGGGCGGACAACGGCAAAGGGTTTCCCTGGCTCGGGCGCATCAGTTTAGCCGCCCGATCGTATTGCTCGATGATTGTTTAAGTGCGGTTGATGTCGACACCGAAAGACAGCTGGTTCGTGATCTGCTGAGTGGCGCCTGGAAAGGCAGTACCCGTTTGTTGGTCACGCATCGGTTATCGGTCTTGAGTTTGGTTGATCGGATTTTCTTCATGGAAAACGGTTCGCTCGTAGAGCAGGGAACGTTTGCGGAGCTGCTCAAAAAGTCTCAACGGATGCAGGAGTTCGTTGCTTCGGTCAAACGCAGTGAGGAGAGTTCGGTGGCGGCAGCGGCAGCGATTATTTCTGAGGAACTATCAGGAAAGGAGGCCGATGTCGGGACCAGCAGTGACACCAATGTCGACGCCAACGCCGAAACGTTATCTTGATCGCGAATCGACATTTCGTGGCCGATATTCCCGTGAGGTTTTTCAGAGTCTCTATTTTTCCTACAAACCAATTTTGCTGAAGATCAGTTTTTATTTGGTTTGTGGATTTTTGGGACGGCTATTTTTGTTGGCTAACGCGAACCTGATCGGCTTTTGGGTTGACTCCTATTGCTTGCGTTGGGCCGCTGACAGTGGCGCTTGTCAGTCGCTGCCAGAGGTGTTTACGGGCTTTGACGACCGTCGCTTTTTATTCTTGCTGGTGGGCGTGACGGCTTTCGGCTTTCTATTGACGGCGTTTTACCGGATTGGTTTTTCTCGTCTGTCGGCCGAAGCGGTCAGTCGTCTCTACGATGAGGTGACTCTGCGTACCTCGCGACTGCCGATTCAGTTTTTTGACACCAATCCAGTCGGTCGAATCGTGACTCGCTTTTCAAGCGACTATGGCAACGTCTTTCGCCTTTTTGGCGGACCGCTGGCGGAGTTTTTCGCAATTGTTTTTGATTTGACCTGTATGCTTTTGTTGGTGAGCTTGGCGAGTCCGCTTTATTTGCCGATCATTGTTTTGATCGGACTCGCCAATTACGGAATTTACCGTTTGAATCGTGATCGCCTTCGCCATGAAAGGCGTGAGCTTTCTGCCGGACGATCGCCTTCGATTGCACATTTTGCGGAATCCACGCAGGGCGCAAGTACGATCCGGATTTTTGGCCGACAGGCCACTTTTTTAAGAAGGTTTTCGCGGCTCAATGACAGGTTTCTTGATCAACGACTTCGAACCTCAGGTGCAGTTTTGAGGTTTTCGATGCAGATGAGCGCGCTCACGGCGTTAATGTTTTTGTTCACGGCCTTTGCCGGTTACTGGATGGCCCAGCGGGGTTGGGTCAGTATCGGCTCGCTCGGTGTGGCTTTTACTTTCATTGCATTGTCTGGAACTTCGCTACAAATGTTTTTCGAGTGGTTTGCGCAGTTTGAAGAGGCGATGACCGGAGTCGAGCGTATGAACGATTACTTACGGCGCAAAATCGAACCGGGGGCGAAGTTGCCAGCGGCGCGTGAGTTTCCGACCGATCATCCGGTCTATGATGCGAGCGAGGAAGCCCGTCTCAAGGGAACGCGCTTGGTGCAAGATCGATGCGCCTCTGTGACGATTGAGGATCTTTGGTTTCGGTACTCGCCGGATTTGCCTTATGTGCTGAAAGGGCTCGATTTTCAGATTCGCCCAGGCGAAAAAGTCGGCATCGTCGGACGCACGGGCAGCGGCAAAACGAGTTTTGTCCAGGCGTTGTTTCATCTTTATCCCTTTGAACGTGGACGGGTTTTAATTGATGGCTGCGGACCTGATCTTGATTTGGCGGTTTTTCGCCGCGCCATCGCTTTGATTTCGCAAGAGCCGACGTTGTTTCGCGGGACTATTCGCGAGAACCTCGATCTTGCGGCAATGAACACCGATACGCGCCTTCTGGAGGCTCTTGACCGTGTCGGGCTGCTTGAATGGCTTCAAGCACAGCCGGCGGGGCTCGACAGTCCGGTGGAAGAGCGCGGCCGGAATCTCTCGGCCGGAGAGAAACAACTCTTGTGTATCGCCCGTTGTTTGCTTCAGGATGCTCCGGTGATTGTCATGGATGAGGCCACGAGCTCAGTGGATCCTCAATCCGAGGAGATTCTTGTGCGGGCGACACGCGAGTTTTTTGCCGATCGTACCCAGATCATCATCGCTCATCGCCTATCGACGTTGATTCATTGTGATCGGATCCTGTGGCTCCATAAAGGCGAGATCAGGATGTTCGATAAGCCGGATAAGCTGCTACCAGTGTTTCAGGCGACTCAGCTGGCTTAGTTTGGTGGCTTAGTTTGGTGGCTTAGTTTGGTGGCTTAGTTTGGTGGCTTAGTTTGGTGGCTTAGTTTGGTGGCTTAGTTTGGTGGCTTAGTTTGGTGGCTTAGTTTGGTGGCTT
>SXRI01000040.1 GCA_005793615.1 Bdellovibrionales bacterium | reverse complement strand
GTTGTTTCGCGTCACTTGCCTAACAATTAGGCTGCGGGCCGGGCGGATTGATCCGATTTACCCGGGCGCCATCGAACCGAAATGACCGGGCGGAATGGAACCGATTTGGTCGGGCGCCTTGGTCCGAATTTCGCAGTCCAGGTTCTGCAGGCTAAAGGACCAAAATTGATACATTCTCAACCTGAGATTATTGGAATCAAGATGACAAGAAACAAATGTTTCAAATTGAGATTCATGAATCGCCCGACACCGCAAACTCAAGTGCATTGCCGAACTAACAGCCCCTGCGCTCTTTCTTGAATTTGTGGACGTTCGGGTAAGTGGTCAAAGGTTGGTCCGGGCCTCCGTTTGCAGCCCACTCTTAGATTGCTGAGATTCCAGCATGCACGCCGTTCAGTTTTGGTGGTCAAGGTGGGTGGAAGTGGGGCGATATTTCGGAGGCGCCATCGCGATTTTGGCGTATCGCGCTGATTTTTTAAAAAGCGAACTTGTTTACACAAAAGATTTGACAGGTGTTCAAGAGCGTTTCGTCGGCAAGTTGAATCCCTTCTTTAAAGCCCCCTTTAAACGCTCGTCTTGCCTCCGGATCAAGAGCAACACCGAGCTTGTTTTTGTTCAGGGCATTGCTCAAGCTGCGGTCCAACCACCACAAACCTCGTGCTTCCAAAAACCTGAGTTATAGTTCTCAACTATGACGAAGAAACAAATTCAAGAATGGCATGAAGAAGGGGTTGGGCTCGCAAGTACTTATCTCAAATGCGAGGCTCGTATGGTGGAGCTCTTGAGTTTGCTTGCTGGTGCAAATGGTTATCTCTATTTTCAATGCCCCAGCTTACGGCAATACGCTATCAAAGATTGGGGGCTACCAGAGTACACCGCAGCCGACATGGTAACCGTGGCGCGAAAGTCGCTTGAAATCCCTGAGCTCCTCTCGACTCTTCAGCGCGGTCAGACGTCGCTCACGAAACTTCGTCGTATTTGCTCGGTCATTACTCCTGCGGACAAAACCGAATGGATTGACCTTGCTGAGAGAGGTACAAATCGTGAAATCGAAAAGGCGATTGCAGCTGCCCGGCCGCAGCCGGTCGATGAGAGTCTCAAGTTTAAAGACGAAGATCTTTCCGAACTTCGCGTTGGTCTTAACGAGGAAACCAGAAAAAACCTGGAACGCATTCTTGATCTTCTGTCGCAGAAAAAGGAGCAAGCCGTCACCCTTTCAGAATGTCTCCAGCAAATGACCGAGATCGTACTCGAGAAGATTGATCCGGTCAAAAAGGCCGAACGTGCGATGAAACGAAGTACCGCGAAGCGAGAAAAAGTTGGCGCGTGCCAAATCAGGAAGTTCACTCGCGCCCGCCGCAAGCTCCCGGCTAGAGTTGAACATGCAATAAACTTACGTGACCAGGCACAATGCGCACACGTTGATCACCAGGGACAGCGCTGCCCGAATCGCCGTTGGCTTCATCGACATCATCTTAAGCCTGTATCAATGGGTGGCGACGATAGCGCTGAGAATTTGACGAGTTATTGCTCCGGCCATCATCGCCTTGTGCATTTTCAAGAAAACGAGAATTTATCTTGAACCGGCGAGCGAGATCAATCAACTCGCGTACCGCCCGGACTTCATCCATGACCACGCTGCCGTCGCGGGTAGCCGCTAGATTTTGTCGATGACCTTATTCAGTTCTTTCAATTGATTCGAGTAACTCTCGAAAATTCCCAGGACCGCGTAGATCATAGCAAGGGCATAGACAATCCTCGGTAACCAGTCCTCGACCGCCTTCATCGCCCCTTCGATCTGCATACGTAAGTCATCAGTGACTTTCTTAAGAGCACCATCAAGCGTACCTGAGACTTCTCCGGTTTTAAGTGCCAGTAACTCATTAGGCGTACAAATCCGTGCCTCGGTAACGGCCTGTGCGAAACCCAACTTCTGTGTCCGCACCACAATTTCCTGCGTCGCCCGCCTGAGGCTCGGTAAGAAGGTCATCTCATTTGCAATGCCCACCATGGTTTGCAGATCACAGCCGCTCTTGAGACCCATATGTAGGCACGAGAAAAATCTCTCCTTGGCGACGGCACGCACAACCCCGCCAAACCACGGCAGGGCACTAAAAAAGCGATTCCATTTTTCCGCGACCTCACGCGAGCGATTACTGATCCGATAAAGATAAAATAATGCCGCCACTACCGCGACCACCAGGCTCACCAACGAAAGATTCTTAAGCAGGTACATCTTCACTGTCAGCGACTTACTAAAAATCTGCGGCAAGTCGCGCAGAAACAGAGACGAAATGAAAAGAAAAAAGGGCTTCATCATCGCTCGACGAAACGAACGTTCAAGTGCTGCGCGGCCATCGTAAAACACCGCCAAAAAATTCATCACCTCGCTGAGATTACCGGTCTTCTCACCAACTTTAACAAGCGCTACATCCAGCGGCGGAAGTTTTTCGATCTCCATAACCCGCGCTAAGTAATCGCCCTTGCGGATCCGCCTTATCATCCGCTGCAGCATTTCTTGGTCATGGGTAGTTAAGGCGCCAGAAAGTGTTTCGAGATTAGCATCGATGGCAAGACCCGCATCATGCATACGCACGATGGCATGATAACACTCGGCAATTTTTCGCGGATTTGTTCCAAACACAGTTAAAGTCTAAAGAGCCTCTAACTCGTTGCCAAGCTCTTACTGCTCAAGGTCCAGGCGCCCTCGACCCATGCCGGATCACTATTAAGGCAATCGATTCGTATGAAATTTTCGCCACCATTTTCGCGAAATATCTCAGCCCCGCGAATACCGATCTCCTCAAGAGTTTCAAGACAGTCGGAGACAAATGATGGGCACGTGACCGCGAGATGGCGCACACCTTGTTTACCCAGTGCCGCAATAGCGCTCTCAGTCGACGGGCCGATCCATGCCGCTCGCCCAAGGCGGGACTGAAACGCGACCGAATACTCATGCGGCGCAAGCCCTGCTGCCAGTGCAATCGCCCGGGCACTCGCAAAACACTGTGCACGGTAACAATTGCGATTGGCGGCAACAATTTCATCACAGCAATCGTTCTTCACAAGACAATGCTTGCCACCACTAAGATCCGTGCGCCGCACGTGACGTTCAGGCAGACCGTGAAAGCTCATCAAAAGATGTTCCGGCTGATCGCGCCGCCACACTTCACGGATCTTGGCCGCTGTTGGCTCCACAAAGGCACGGTGTTCGTAAAATGGCGGCACAAACTTAAGTGGCATTTTAAGATCTAACTTGCGCACCACCCGCTTACATTCTTCGATGCTGGAAAGTGTCGTGCTCTCAGCATATTGCGGATAAAGAGGAAATACGATGATCTCGCCGACATCGGTCTGAACCTCTTTGAGCACACTAAGAATCGATGGCGAGCCATAGCGCATGGCGATCTTGACTTCAAGTTCACGTTCATTCGTATGTTCTTTTAGATAACACCGAAGCCCGTCGCCAAGATCTTTGAGATGGGTGAGTAGCGGTGAGGCGCTTTCACCCCAAATCGATCGATAAAGCTCACTCGAAGCATAGCGCCGTTTAGGAACGATAACACAATTGACTAAAAACCAGCGCATGGGCCAGGGAATGTCGAGCACCCGGCCATCCATTAAAAACTCTCGCAGGTAGCGGCCTACCGCTTCGGGGCCAGGATCATCAGGCGTGCCAAGATTAAGAAGAATCAAGACTCGCTTCAAACCCGCCACTCCCCACTTGTATGAATCTCGCTAGGCAAACTCTCGGCCCGCTCAAGGATACGCGCCAGGCCGATTTCACCGAGGTAATTACCGATCAACACGACATTGCGCCGAAGGCCACGCATTTCCGCCAGTGTCTCTTCAAGCGCCAAGGTATAATGTGGCAATGCTGCTGGCCAACGGGTAATTCGATAGCCGCTGTACGCACCTGTTGCATTCAGCGTCTCTTGGCGCTCGCTCACCGCCATTTCAATGACATCCTTATCTGGGATTGCCATCAGTTCGGCCGCGTTCGCACGGGCACCTCCAAAGATCCATGTTTCCGAAAACCCCTTGAGAGAACGATTCGGAAAAATGAAACTGTTCATCAAAACGCCGAGAGCCTTTCGCCCTTCGACCGGAGGAAAGAGACAGCCAAACCCGCGCGTCTCAGGAGGCGCCTCCTTGAAGCCGATCGCCACTGAAATAATCGGCACCAATTCAACACCTGCGCAAGCCTGAGCACGAACCTGATCAAGCTCACGGAGCAGTTCTCCTGCAGCATGGGCCGAGGTCGCGACCACGTGGGGCCAACGCGGTTCTCCCGCAAAGACCGGGAACTTTTGATTCATCACAAAAACGACGCCTTGCCTCTCGAGGCGCTCGCGCATTCTCGTAATCAATTGCCCCATCCCATTCATCGTCGAGACGGTGCCGCGAGTTTGCAGTTTTGCTTTCGATTTCGACTGACGACGTTTCTCGAAAAATCTTCCAAAAAGAAGTGTGGCGCTCATCCGCGCAGGATCTCCCGCGTAGACTCCTTGGAGAAAGGCCTCGACCAGGTATTGTCCAGCTTCACGACCCATCGTGCGCTCGGTCCACGCGCGCACAGCTTCATGGGGATGCGGCGCCACTTTCTCTCGTCTAAAGAGGAACATCAAAACAAAGCCGACGAGACTCAGAGTTGCCAATATCCCCAAGGGCCAACGCCTCGGAAAACCGCGGCGAAAAATATAACGCCGCTTCGCCGCTTTCAAAGTCGGAACCACCTCGAGCCCCATAAGACCAAAGAGTTCTTCAACCAGAGCTGAGTTCAGAAAACCATTCGCGGCACTCTCCACCAAACCGAATGGTGTTTCAGTCGTTGATATCAGGCCGCCTGGACGCTCTCGCTCCTCAATGACTTCGACCTGAAAGCCTGCCCGAGAAAGATAAAAAGCCGTCGCCAAACCTGAAAAGCCTGCGCCAATAACCGTAACCCGTCGCTGACGTGCTTTTGCCATCTGCTGATCAGGATCGCTAAAGGTTGCGGAATCACTCGTCGTCATTGCTTTACCCAGTAGTCTGCCCTAGTTGTTTACAACGCCGATGAAAACACTTTGGTATCTGGCGTCTTTGCACGTAAGCGCGCATCAAGAGTCATACAAGCATTGCGCAAAAACGGGCGGCCTTTTTGCGTGAGCTTCATCTCACGAGCGTCGATCGTGACCAAACCATCTTCGATCAACGCCGCTAGAAACGCCCGTGCGTCAGCGACCTGCTCATCGCTCTCCAACTGAACATGGCCCTTAGTCATGAAGGTAAGAATCTGCTCACGCCGACGACGATCTTCGTCACTCAGCACATGCCCGCGCAAAGTCGGAATCTTACCCTCTTGAACCATTCGCTCATAAACCGGCAGAACCTTCTCGTTCTGATGAAAAATACCGGGCGATTCGGAAATCGACGACACCCCGAGACCCAACAGCACATCTGTTCGGCGATCAGCGTAGCCCATGAAATTACGATGAAGCGTACCCGCCACTTCCGAGCGCGACAACGAATCATCCGGCAAGGCGAAATGGTCCATACCGATCTCACGATAGCCAGCATCCAAGAGAATCTTGCGCGCGATCTCATACAGGCGACGCTTCTCCTCGCCCACCGGCAAATCACTGTCTTTAAATAAGCGCTGCGCCGGCTTGATCCACGGCACCAAAGCAAAACTATAAAGCGCAATTCGATCAGGGCGCATATCGACCGTGATCTTCGTCATCTCGGTCACCGATTCCGGAGTCTGTTTCGGCAGACCGTAGATCAAATCAAAATTCACTGACTCATAACCGAGAGAACGCGCGGCCTTGGTGATAGCTTCAGTCATCTCCTGTGGCTGATGACGGTGGACCAGGCGCTGTACCTCGGGATTGAAGTCTTGCACTCCCATGCTCACGCGGTTAAAGCCAAACTCGCGCAGAGTCGCAAGTTGCTCAGGAGTCGTACGCCGCGGATCGACTTCAATGGCTCCTTCGAAGTGTTTTTCATCGCGGCGAATGTGAGCAAACAAGCCCGAAACCAATTTACGTAAACTCAGTGGCGACAAAAATGTCGGCGAACCGCCGCCAAGATGAAACTGCACCAAGGGTCTTTGCTCGATCTCAGGCACAGCCTTGCGATAAAGATCCCACTCCTTTAAAAGCAGATCAACATAAGGCTCTTCGCGGCGATGATCCTTGGTTATCGAAGTGTTGCAGCCGCAGAAGGTACACAAGGATTCGCAAAACGGCACATGCACATAAAGCGACCAACTCATCTGAGGGCGCGCAAAGGTCGAGTTCAACTCCTTTAACCACTGCTCAGTGGTCGGGTTCTCACTCCAATAGGGCACCGTTGGATAACTGGTGTAGCGCGGCGCCGGCACATCGTACTTCTTAAAGAGCTCAGAATCGACCACCGCCCTCTCAATACTCATGACAAAACCTCACGAATCATTTTAACCAGAGTGCGCACGTTCGCTTCAGGCGTACCCGGAAGTACCCCATGTCCTAGGCCACTCACCCAACCGCCACGGGCCTCGATAGGGAGTTTACGGACTTCAGCCAAATAGCGTTCCACTTGCGCGACAAAGGTCCCGGGCTCCATAAACAAAAGAGCTTGATCAAAGTTTCCTTGTACAAAACCAACTTTATAATCACGTAAGCTATCAGTGATCTCCCAGCGATGATCAAATCCCAGACCGGCAAGTAGTGAGGGATCCGAGAAAACCGCATGCCGAAGGTGAGCAGCCTGAATACCTTTGGCGTAATAGCCAAGGCGTTTTGGAAAGGCCCGCGCCAATTCCGCCAACGGCGGCGCCACGATTTCACGATAGAGTGCCGGCGACAGTTCACCCGCCGAAGTATCAAAGAGCATGATCACTTCAGCACCACCATCGAGCTGCAACTGGATATTGGCCTTGAGAAGCGGCAGTAAAATTTCACAAAACGGCTTAAACAAATGCAAAGCGGCTTTACTCGCTTCGAGCCCACCTTTGTGAGCACCTTCAACCGCATAAGTAAACAGTGTCCATGGACCGCCGACAAAGCCGATCAAACTCTTGTGTTGAGGCAAAACCTTTCGCGTCTCAATCGCCGCTTGTTTCTGAAACTGCAAGGCTGGCAGAGCCTCATCGACCCGCTTGAGATCCTTCAAGCGCTCTGCGCTCAAGTGCCAGCCGAGCTGCGGTCCCGGTTCGTACTTAAGCCCCATCCCCATGGCTTCCAAAGGGAAAAGAAGATCACTGAAAAGGATCGATACATCAAAATCGAAGTCCATGATCGGTCCCAGAGCGACTTCGGCCGCGAGAACTGGATCTTTGCACATTTCCATGAACGAGTGCTTGGCGCGAATTTTTTGATAATGCTGATGGTAACGCCCGGCCTGACGCATGAACCAGATCGGCGGAACGGCTTGCGGTTCACGTGCGAGCGCTTTTTGGAATTTTTCGTTCATATTCATTCACCCTTCTTCATTTCTTCTATTTTTTATGGCCTGGCCCGAGCCATTGATAGCCAATGCCGCGAACCGAACGAATCAAACTGGCTTCGGAATCCTGTAAACTCTGCCGCAAGCGTACGATGGCGTTATCCACCGTACGCGTCGACGGAAATTTATCCTCTCCCCAAATCACATTCAAAATCTCATCACGACTCAGAACCCGCGGGGCCGAGTCGATCAAAAAGCGCAGTAACTCAAAGTCTCTGGTTTGCAGAAACTCTTGCGCACCATCTGCCGCAATCACCGCGCGCAGGGCAAAATCGATGGTTTTCGTCCCCACCGAGAGAGTCTCGGCAGCGCCCGCCGCCACCACCGCGGGCACATCCGGCGGATGGGTATCCAAAACGTGGCGGATGCGCAAAAGAAGCTCCTTTAGATGAAAGGGCTTCGGCACATATTCTTCGGCACCGATCTCATAACCTTCGAGGCGATGTTCAGCCGAGTTCATTGCGGTTACAAAGATGAATGGCGTCGCCTTTTTTTGTTCGCGAACGCTGCGAGCAAAATCGAAACCTGAACCATCCGGCAAATTGACATCGAGTATGATCAGATCAAAATCAGTACTAGCCGCGGCTTTGGCGGCTGCCGCCAGGGTTTCTGACCATTCGACCGAATAGCCCTCTTTCTCCAGACGTTCGCGTAAGGTTTCCCCGAGTGAGCTGTCGTCTTCGACCAAGAGAAGGCGCCTCATTGATCCCCCTTCACGGGCAGACTCACTTCAACATTGAAACCTTTTTTCCCACCAAGGAACTGCAAAGCACCACCCAAACGGGACGCAAGGTTAGTGGCTAAATAAAGTCCAAGACCACTGCCACTCGAAGAGCCATGGCGTTCGAAAATACGCCCGAGTCGGCCGAGATCACCTTGAAAGCCACGGCCATTATCACTCACATGAATCAACACCCTGCCATCTTGGGCGGTTCTGACAGTCACTTCCACCCGCGAGGCACGGCCGTGAATCAAGGAGTTTTGAAAAAGGTTTTTGAAAATGCTCTCCACCGCCCGTTGATCAGCCCAAACATTGGCATCACCAGTAAGAGAAATATTGAGATCGGGCCACTGTTGAATCATAGGCTGCAAAACATCGGACAGGCGAATACTCTCAAGAAAGAACCGCGAGTTATCATCCGGACTTGCAAGGAGAAGCGAATTCTCCAGCTGTAACTCCAGCCGAACGGTGTCTTTCACCAAACGCTTCATCAGTTTCGTATTTCCACTATCCTCTTCTAAGCTCTCGACTTGCAGACGTAAACTTGCGAGCGAGGTCTTAAGGTCGTGGGTAAAGGCCGCAAAGAACTCCTTGAAGGCGCGCGCCCGCCGGGCCTCGGTCAGCACATGCCATAAAAGCGCAACTCCGCCACCAATCAAAAGAAGGATCAGGGTGGCGCCCTCACTCATCAACATTCGATGGCGCCGAGCAATCTCAGAAGCCACGGATTGAGGTGCCGCGCCCTCTAACTGCGAAATACGATCAATCTGATCTAAACCGAAAATCACCCACCAAGTCGCAAGCGTCACCGAAATCACCAACCAAACCACAGCAGCCGTGGCGCGCCAGGAAAACTGCCGTGGTGTTTTGCGATGACTGGTCGACTGATTGCTCATTTGGCTCGCCTGTATTTTACTTCGTCTTGTGAGTTTTTTCCGCCGCCGCTACGATCTTTTCCACTGCTTCATCTAGAATATTGTCGGTATGCGCGTAACCTAAAAAACCGACTTCATAGCCAGATGGCGCCAAGTAAACACCGCTCTCGCTACAGGCATGAAAGAACGCTTTAAACTGTGCCCCATGCTCTTTAGGAATCTGTGACAATCGTCGGATAACACCCCCGTCGTCAGTCTTCTGATGCAGCCAAAAGACCGAACCTTGGCGAACAACATCGAGAGGCACTCCGGTACGTTTAAAACCGTTCAATAACCTTTCCGCAAAGCCAGCAGTTCTGGTTTCGAGTTTTGCAAAAACTTGATCACGCTCCACCTTCTTAAGTGTCGCAAGGCCCGCACGCATACCCACGGGGTTCGCACTCAAGGTGCCGGCCTGATAGACAGGCCCCAAGGGCGCCACCAGTTCAAGAAGATCCCGGCGACCGCCGTAAGCACCTACCGGAAAACCACCACCGATAACTTTACCGTAGGTCACCAGATCCGGACGAATACCGAGAAGCTCTGCCATGCCACCAAGCGCAACTCGAAATCCCGAAATCACCTCATCAAAAATCAAAAGCGAACCATTGGCGGCTGTGACCTTACGCAAGCCTTCCAAAAACTCCCGCCGCTGCAGAAGGAGCCCATAGTTTGCCGGCAAGGGCTCAACGATCACGGCGGCAATCTCGTGCTTATGGGCCTCAAAGACACGCATGAAGCCTTCATCATCATCAAGGGGCGCCACCAAAGTCTCATGCGCAAACGCCGCCGACACTCCCGCTGAATCACTCGCGGCTTCACCGGCCAAGCCCGACCCGGCCTTGACTAAAAGTGAGTCCACATGACCGTGATAACATCCTTCAAATTTCAAAATTTTATTTCGCCCGGTGGCCGCCCGGGCCACACGCAGCGCACTCATCACTGCCTCAGTGCCGGAGCTGACAAAGCGTAAACGTTCAGCCCAAGGAATGCGCGCGGTGATCCACTCCGCTAACTCCAGAGAGTACGGCTCACAAGCACCAAAGCTCCACGCGAGATTCACGGTCTCATGCACGACCTCGGCTACCTCAGGGTCACGATGTCCAAGGATCAAGGGTCCGAAGCTCTGACAAAAATCAATATAGCTCTTACCCTCGACTGAAGTTAGACGAGCACCGTCGGCACTCTTGAAAAAAATGGGGGTACCGCCAACGCTCTTAAACGCACGAACCGGAGAATGCACGCCACCGGGTGCGACTTTGAGTGAACGCTCAAAGAGTTGTTCGGAAGTAATATTGGTGGGCTGGGTGGTATTCGGGGTGGAAACAGTCACGTCAGATCCTTGTTGATGGCATTGCGTTTTGAGTTTTTTATTGATCCATAGTTCAAGTCACCTGCTAGTAGCACAGCAGGTGTTGCGAGCACAACAAAAGCGATTAGGTACTTCCTAAAACCGCGCGGCGCCACTCCTCGACATTGAGAAACACGGCGGGTGTGCGCCCCCCACCAAGTCGTTCCTTAAGAAGTTGATGCGTATGTCCCGGACCACTGGCATGTGAGGCCGACAGAATTCCGGGAAACATTTTAAGAGCCTGATCAAATGCGCTCGTGCTCATCCAGTAGAAATGTCGGCGTTGGGAAAGATCAGGAACCTGATCAGCAGCAAGCTCCCGTAGACGGTAGGTCGCGCAAATTCTGGCTTCGGAATCGACCCCAACGGCGGCAGTTTCCTGGTGCGTCAGTTTAAGCCAATTCAGACGGCTCTCTCCGAGCAAGGTCTCAAGCCGTGTTGGCTCATTCTCTCCGAGCCCTTCGCTTGTGCCTGTCACCCAAATACCGCGCTCTGCGAGCTTGCGCCAAGTTTTAAGACCGGCCGTCCACACAACCGCATCTTCGCGCGCCTGAAACCCGCTCGGCCAGGCATTGTCACGTGCGATCCATAGATAACGCTCGCTCTCAGCTTGAACCCAGGCATCACGCCCCAGCGGCACGCGCTCAAAAAATGTACTCGCCTCTCCCTCGCGCGGAAAGATCTGCTGAGCCGGCACCGGTGACATCGCGTCAGTCGCCGACTTTAGCGCGACTCGATCCAAAACTTCGCCTGCATCGGTAAGTCCACGCAAAAAAGTGATCTCACCAAAGGATCGACTTAAGACATTCACCCCGATCTTTTGATGACAGCCACCTCCATAAGAAGCCAGAGTTCGTCGCTCGGCATTGACCGAGCGAAATGTAGCCTCACAATTGATGCGCTTAAGACATTCACGTAGAACTAAATTATTTTTGTTAATCTCGACCGCCAACGCCCCCTGCGCCGCTGCCGTAGGGTTGACTGCCAAGGGCAAACACATCAGTCGCGTCTTTGCCAAAGCACCACGTATCACCGCTTGCACTTCAGCGAATTCAGGTTCAGGCGCCTCTAACAATCTATCCAAAGCCGCCTTCGCCACGACCAAAGCATCGACGTCTTGATTAAGTAACTTAGTCAGCCGCGTTGGAATATTGCCGCGAACATTCTCAAAAGATACCTCCGCCCGAATAGCCCCTGTAAATGGCAGATGCTGCTCAAGAAACGCCTTCAAATTGTGAGCGCGCCGCGGGCTCGAGGTTAATATTCGCACCCTGCCGCTGTTCTTGGCGGTCTCCAGACGATCTTTGCGAAAAAGCAGGAGGTCGCGAACATCGGCCCGAGGACGTGTTGCCACAATTTCCGTATGCGGTCGCGGCTCAGTCGGCAGGTCCTTCCAGGAATGCACAACCAGGTCGGCCCGGCCCTCGATCAAGTCCGCCAAAAAATCCTCGGTGAAAACACCCTTCTCGGGCATTTTCCACAATGGATCTCGCTGATTGATATCTCCGAGTGAGGCGCGAAAGGCAGACTCGATTTTTAACTCAGGAAAGACTTTTCGAAGCGCATCACCCACGCGGTAGGCTTGCAAACGAGCGAGATCACTATGTCGAGCGGCAATTCGTACGATTCTCGAGCCGGAAACACCTTCAGAAGCACTATCACTCACGCACATACGTCTTCCCATCCAAACGGACGGTACTCGACGTATGAATTTCGTTCGTGAACCGCGTCTCTGATCGCCGCCAAGGCCGCTTCTTTGCGCTCCGCCAAAAGCGCCTGATTTTGTGTGATGCGAGAAAACACATCACCCAAAACCAAATGGGTTTCAGACTGCAACTGAGGAAGATCGGTAGCTGAATCCGCCCGGAGATCAGCAATAACAACAAGTTCCGGTGCACCCTTCAACCATAACTCAAGGAACTTCGCCGAAACTGGTGCGGCAATGATCACCGCCTGAGTATGTACCATATCAGTATCATCTGTATGTACGGGTAAAACACCCAAGGCGCCATGACCCGCCGGCAGGCAATGAACTTTAGTGCTACCGGCCTTCAGTACACCTGCTAGTTGTTGGCGAGCTTTCACCGTATCTCGAGCATGAATATGAACTTGATTGCCGTCTTTGGTGAGCCACGGAAGGATCTCTTGCACCAACTGCCCGGCGCCCAAAATGTGAATGTGCTTCAAGCCACGCAACTCACGTCGCAAAACACTGCCATAGGATTGGCTGCCAAGATCCTCAAGGTGAGCCTGGCGAATACGTTTTGCGTCCTCAAAGAGCACCTTAAAGAAACGCCTCAGGTGCGAACCCCAAGGAGTCAGGGGAAATTGAAATGCGGCCACCGCATTCTTAAACTGTCCGTAAACTTCAGTTTCACCGAGAAGAGGTGAATGTAAGCCACAAATGATCTCGAGTAGAAAACCATAGGCGGCTTCACCCTGATAAACTTCATCATTCGGCTCAAGATGCGCCTTTAAGGCCCCCACGGTTAACTCATCGGCAATTGCAATTTGCCTCAGGCAAGTTTGCCAAAAAAACCAATGCTTTGCGAACTCAGGTGAGACCGCTTCTTTAAGCTCAGGATGCAAGGTGATGGAACCTTTGCCTCCCGGACGATGAATGAGAACCACATCAGAAAACATCTTCGCTTCTGCTCCTAGTACTGCCTCAATCTAAGGGAGAAGGCGGGTCACAGTGTCACAGTTT
>SXRI01000039.1 GCA_005793615.1 Bdellovibrionales bacterium | reverse complement strand
GGGTTGCAAGCGGGACTTCCAGCCTGCGACCCATTTGATTTTTTGCGCCAACTCCCAAACTGCCCAGGTCAAAAAGCCGAACGCCAAGCCAAAAGGCATGAGCCAGGACTGCCCAACTCAGCGTAACAGAGAGCACCTAAGAACGAGAGCACACCCGCCGCGGCCCAAGCTGCCAAAACCCAGTACGGAGAGCCGGTCGTTTGCGACATCACCGCCGCTTTAAGAAAAACACCGGTACCAATGACCGTACCGACGACCAAAGCAAAGGCCTCTTTGAGTCCGAGGCTACGAACAAGATGTCGTTTGAATCCGTTTGCTGAATCGCGCGCGACGTCGGTCGCAGAAGAGTTCATCAGTACTCCGATGGTGAGGTGCCCTTTAGTGGACCCACCCCCCATCGAAGGTAAATTGCAGGTACCTGTCAAATGAATTCAGGTACCCTGTCTGCTAAGTCCTGGGATTGTACCAACAGCGTGGGCGCAATCCTCGGGCCGTAAGCTTTTTGTCATGGCAAGCACCTGATTTAACATCGGCGTCGCTTCGTCGCTCCCATACCGGTACCACACAGACCGAAGCGCTGTAGTAGGTATCAAGACGACACTGCGCCCGAGGATGAAGCTCATAGATGCCGTTGGCTTTCGATGCATCAGGCGTACCTAGCGAAACCGGACGATCACCGCCTAGTTTCTGAAGGACCTTGCCAAGAACGATACCCGCTTCCGCCGCACGCATGCAAATCAAAGCGTCTTGCCGATTTGTAAACTGCTCGTTACATGATTTCACGCTCCTGGGATCAAGTTTCATCGCCGCCAAGATCTTTTCGTTGTCATCGCGCTCAAAATATCGACGTAGGCACTTCAACATCGCGTAGTAATCGGCCTCGCCTTCGACCGTTCCCCAAATAGGACTGCCTTTGCCAGTGTCGGAAAACTTTGGCGCGCCTCCCAAATGATGGCCAACTTCATGACAAGCGACGGCGGCAAAGCCGTCTTCGGTCATTCCCTGAGCGCGGGCCAGACCTCCGAACATGTGAATGCTCCAAGTTTTTCCGCCATCTGTTTGCGTGGCATAAGCGTTGACAATGTCACCCACCCATTTGCGCTCGACAACAAAGCTAGCTTTACGTTCGTCTTCAATCTCGGATCTATAGAGCTTCTCCATTCGGTCGAGAATATCGTTGAATTGTTTCTCGGTAACTCCAGTCAACTCGCCCATAAAGGTCGCGCCTACGGGTATGCGTAAGTCATTGGGCGGCATAAAGCCGCCGCACAATGCTCGCGTATTTTTCGCCTCAACCTGCGCGATTAACAAGAGCGCCAACGCACTCGCAAAGATCCACCTCTTTGTCATGAACATCCCCCCCCAGAATGTTTTTTAAGCCCCTCTTAATATCGAGCCAGATTGTGAGTGCTAATTAAAGAGGCAGTTGGTTTTTAGCTCCCGATCTGGTCCAAATGCTATCGTTTCGGCTGACACCCCTTGGGTGTTATGAAACGATATCCAGACAAATGATCCCTACGACCTAGGCGAAAGGCTCATCTATGAAACATCCGTTGGTTCGATCTTTTTCGGTTGGAATTTTTTTGGGAGTTTTCTATCCGGCATTGGCATTAGCAGCGTTCTCCTTCCCGCAACTCTCGCAAGAGAATCTCGATACGATTGAGCGAGATTTTGCTGCTACCACGAGCCTGCACAACGCGCTTCCGCCATCGAGCATGGGCGCGATTTTCGGATTCGAGTTGGGTGTCGTAGGCGGAGTCTCGCAGTCACCAGGCATTAACCAACAGGTTCAGCGTGTGTCGCCATCGACCAACGCCGGCGCTGTGCCACATGCAGGAGTCGTAGCTGCCGTTACAGTACCGGGCGGCATCACTGTCGAGGGCTTGTATCTGCCGAAACTCACGGCTGCGGAGTTCAGTTACCAGCAATATGCGTTGGCTTTGAAATGGACGATGACTGACGGCCTGTTTCTGTTGCCGATCAACCTTGCCGCCCGCGGATTCTACGCGAAATCAATGTTGGAGTTCTCGCAGACCCTGACGGATCCCGTTTCCACGCTTCAGGTTCCGGTCATCGGCACCAACAATACTTCCGTCACCGGAATTCAATTGTTTCTCAGCCCTAAGTTGATTCCGATCATCGAGCCCTATGCAGGAGTGGGGCTATTGAGCGCCAACGGTACTCTGGCAACCTCCGGCCCTACTGCAGCGACACTGTTTTCGTTTACCTCCAACACTTCGGCGAGTTCGAGCTCGAGCAGCACGCAACTTTTCGCCGGTGTCGACATACGATTGTTGCTGATCGGATTAGGCGTGGAGTGGTCGCGCGCCTTCGGCACTGATTCCTATACGGCCAAGTTTTCCTTCAAGTTCTAGGCGGGGTCTGGATCGCGGCTGGTATTTTTACCGGCCTCTTTTACGGGCCTTTTGCGGATGCCGGCCGGCGATCAGACGGATTTAGCGCCATGGTTCTGAAGAGGCGTTCAATCTGTTCGCCTCGAAAGGTGAGAAAGATCGCCGTACCAACGCGCAGTTCTTTTTGCGCAACCTGAGCCCGTGGAATTTGAATATGGCGTTTATGAATCTGTACCGTCACGCTGTTGTCATCAAACGATTTTACGATCGCCGCCACGGTCATCGCACTCATCTCGGCATGCACTCTGGTCGTGGCCAAGGTGCCTGCCGCCGCAAAGATCAAAAAAACAACAAGACGGCATAGGTAAATCATTTATCTTTACCTCCGCCAATGGTTTTTTCGAACACGGGCTGAGGCGCGAGGGCTCCATCTGGAACTCCCACGAAGTTCGGGTCGTTCATCTGGCGAACTTCTTCGACAATGCCTTTACTCAGTTGGTTTGGCTTAGCGCAAGCATCAATTGTCGGACAAGTGGCGGTGGACGATTTAACTTCACAGTCGACAGAAATATAGGCCTCAAACTGAAGCTCGCCTTTATTCAAAACCTTGCAGAGCTGATGTTCGTATGAACAGATGAAATGATTCTTGAGACCATGCGGTTTCACCGGTTCGGGTTTCATTTTTCCGCAATCGATCGAGATGTCACGCAGGTGTTCAAATCCAGAAACGTCCGCATGCACGAGCGCACCAGGACAAAATAGTCCTAGGCATAAAACAATAAATATTATCTTAGCGGAACTCATTAAAGTTTTATCGGAATGATATTCGGCCTACTGAAGTACAGGTCGACCTGGACCGCGAAACTCTTGGTCACCTGCCGATTGGTCGTAAACAGGACGATAGTCGGATTGCGGGTAGCCCTCATAGGGCTCCCGTGGCCCCATCTCCACTCGGGGACGATGGATATGTTGCGAATAGGCCCGATGAGGCGGAGCCCAAACCACACGGACCTCTGGACGAGGATTGAAATAGCTTCGATAACGAATGATCGGCGGATCGCCTGGAAAATACCGGAAGTGGCGCCAAGCACCATCCATTCGACAAGCGGTTTCACGCACTGCCTGCGGTCGATTATTAACACCAAAAAATTCAACCTGATAGAAGCTGCAACTGTCACCACGCCAGTTCTTTCCGCGTTCAAGGACAATGATGCGGTAGTTTTCGCGTTCAATGGGTTCCCAATAACGATATCGATAGTCGCCCAGGCTTTCATCGACATGTTTAACGTATTGGGTTTCCTCTTCGCAGCTCAATCCAAGACCAAGGAGGCCGCCTGTCACCAAGCCAAGAGTACCACCGACCACTGCACCAGCACCTCGGCTCGCGCTATTAAGGGCTGCACCAGCCAAGGCGCCAACACCCAAGCCGACGCCACCGCCGATGGCCGCGTTTTCAGTTTGGTTACTGCACCGGGTTGTATCCTCGCGCGTATAGTACGTTCCAAAGTCAGCTCGCGCGGTCTGCACTGCGACCACGGCCGCTAGCTGAGCTAATATGGTAACGACCTGAGAGGATCTCATTTCTTTGTCTCCGCAATCTATCTCAACCTCACGTCAATACAAATGACATGCCAGTAAAAACTCCAAACTTGATCATTACGAAAACATATAGACGAAAGAAACAGGATCCCAGCTGCTGCCTATGGAACCTCATTCAGGTGGGGCCGCATCTTGCCGTCGGCCTGTCTAAAACTTTGACGTTTTTAGGCGGCGTCGGCTTTGGTGCGCGGGCTAAAGAAGTTGCCGCTTTCATCAAGGGGCAGCTCGATGATGAAGGCTGAGCCACGGCCCAGCTCCGAGCGCACTGTGATGCTGCCGCCGAGGCGCTCGACTTCGATTCTAACAGCCTCTAGGCCTACGCCGCGGCCCGAGAACTCCGTCACCGCCGAGGCCGTTGTAAATCCCGAGTCAAAGATTTTGCCAAGAAGCTGTTTACTCGAGAGTCCGTTGGTTTCGACACCCTGACGTTCCATTTTCATGCGAATCTGCCAGATATCGATACCGTTACCATCATCACTGATAATGATCCGCAAAAACTTACCCAAGGAACTGGCGAGGCTGCGGAACTCGACCACGACCTGACCAGCCAGGGGTTTGCCACGTTGGTCACGAATGATCTCGCTCTCGATCCCATGATC
>SXRI01000038.1 GCA_005793615.1 Bdellovibrionales bacterium | reverse complement strand
GTCAGTTTTCTGGCCGCTTTTGTACAACAAGCTAAGATCGCCCTAAGTCCAGCCTACTTTGATCATAATTCAACATTTCATCTCATACAGGCGATCGGATTATATTTTGTTTTTCTCGGCGCCAAGGGTCTGATCAGATCCTCAAAGGCATGATATCATAACCGAATCCACAGGAAATTGAATTCGGAGAAACGTCGTGCGCCTACGTCTGATCATTTTGATATCTGTTCTTTCGACTCTCTTTATTTTCACCTATTATCGATTACACCTCCTGCTGAATAACGACGGCGCAGCTTTTTCTTTGACCTCGCTGGTCCTCCTTCTGATTGTCGGTTGGCAAGTTTTGCATCGTATTCGCCCTGAAGTTTTTGATGCTCGGTGGTTCTTGGTTCTTGCATGGACCGCATCAGTGACCATGGGTTTGTGGGCCACTTTTATTATGATCTCTCTGCCGGTTAGCCTACTTGAGTTCTTTCTGGGTTTCTTCGTCGACTTCGGCGGCATGGCCGGCACTTCTTTGGCGGCGACGAGCGCAGGCATCATCACCGCTCTTGGCTTTCTCACTGTGGTTCGTGGTCCGCATGTCAAAAAGATCGATATTAACTTTGCCGACAACAGCGGCCGAATGCCCCAGTCGTTAAAGATCGCCCAGCTCAGCGATCTTCATGTCGGCTCGACAATTCGCAGAAGCTATGTCGAAGAGGTTGTTCGCCGTACAAATGAAACCGAACCTGACCTTATCGTCTTGACTGGGGATTTTGCCGATGGCGAGGCCGATTTAGTTTTTCCCGCCCTTCAGGCACTGCAGGACCTTCGTTCGCGTTTTGGTGTTTTCTATGTGACCGGAAATCATGAGTATTACTGGGGCGCCGAAAAACTCATCACCAAACTCGAAAGCCTTGGAATCAAAGCCCTCATCAATACTCACCTGCCAGTCACTCTCGGGGATGCGCGCGTGATGATAGCTGGAGTCACCGATCCGGCCGGAAAACATTTTGTCCGCGATCACCAACCTGATTTGCAAAAGGCCGTACGCACCGACACCGCTTTCGACTTTAAAATTCTTCTGGCGCACAGACCGGGAGTTTGTGTTGAAGCTGAAAAACTCGATATTGATCTGCAACTTTCAGGACACACCCACGCCGGGCAGTTCTTTCCCTTTAGTCTCTTGATCCCCCTGGCGCATCGGTATTATCGCGGTCTCAACCATCACGGAAAGTTGCAGCTCTACATCAACCCGGGAACCGGTTATTGGGGGCCACCAAATCGATTCACGGTAGCCTCGGAAATAACGCTCTTGAACTGCCATTTTTCTTCAGGTTCTTTAGCCGCCGGTCTCCAAGAAAGCCAATGAGCCTACTGCGACATTAGCTAAAACAAAAAGGCATCGAGCGAGTAGGCTCCGGGCCCGAGCAAGAAGAGCATGATACAAACTGCGGCCAAGTTGATGGTGTACTCATTGCCGGGGGGACTATTGGTGATCAAGTAACCGCCACCCTTATGTCCGATCACGGCAGCAACAACCATGGTCGCCACACACATGAGACAGCCAAGGCGCATAAAAAGGCCGAACGCAATCAGAGTACCGCCCGCCAACTCGAATGCCATCGCTAATCGCGCCTGTAGGGCCGGTGCGGGTACATTTAAACTCGCCAGCCACGACTCAAAACCTTTCATATTCCCGGAGCCGACAATTCCCAGTTTGCCCAGACCGTGGACCACGAAACAAACACCGATAAAAAGTCGGCCAATCAAAATCGCAAGGTTCAACCATGAGGCATCGGATTGCAGAAACAAATTTGTTAACGTCATGAGTTTTCTATCTCGCAAGAATCAAAGTCGGTCAACTACTACAGCAAACTGCCACGCCAATAACTGAGTGACCGTCGCCGAAAACACGCCGAACAGATGCTGAATACAGTTCAGGACTGTCAGGATTTTCGACACCTCAATGTCCGCGCTCATTAGGCCTTCTGGTCGCTGATTCAATCTCAGAGCGGCACGGCGGTTGCTTTATCACGATTTCTACCGATTGAAGGAGGAGAAATGTCCAAGAAATTACTGCTGGGTTCGCTATCACTCGTCTTGCTTTCCGAGATCTCTGCCCAGGCGTTGCCAGGCATTATCAAGATCGAGCGCGCGACAGGTAAAGAGAATGTGTTGGTACTGAAACCTGTCGGCGAGACTCCAGACGGCCGCATAAGCCTTGCGATTCAACTCGGCCGCGTTGTCGATGGCAAATTCATCGGCGGTCAAAAATTTCTCGGCCTGCAAAAGTCCTCGGACGAACAAGCCGATTTCGAACTGTTCGCTACCAATGGCGCACTTACGCACGCGGCTCCATCGATGATTCTCAGTCCGATCGATGGCAATATTCGCATGGCGAAAAACCAGACTCTGTTGACCACGAACACCATTAACTCCCTCGTGCCCGCCGATCAGGCCAGCTGTTTGACTTGTGATTGGTCAACCGGAGCCGAAAGCGCCAAACCCGGAGCCGCAGAAACTTGCGAAGATCTTGGTATGGCCGCATGCCTCAACCCCGACGGCTCTAGTAAGTTCGAAGGTAAACTCGACGGCTTTGCAAAAACTCTTAAAGACCTTGTCGACCAAGCACGGGTACGCGCCGCAAAAGCCATGGGACATGCGTCGCCAGATGATTCAATCCGCAAAGAGATCGAAGATGCCGGCATCACGATCAAAAAAGATATCAGTGATTCGGCCAAAAAATACCTCTTCTATGGTGATTACGGTTCGTATTCGCAACATTCAGAAATGTTCGCCGATTCGGCCGTATGCAATGAGCGTAAGACCGCCGCCTCGGCCTATGATTACACGCGGGAAAAAGATCTCGATAAACTTCGCGCCCGACTCAAGGTTTCTCAGGACTTCGAGTCCGATATGGAAAACATCAAGATCAAGCTACAAAGCCAGAATATTCCTGCGTTCGTTGGCGAGTTCCGCGCGAAATGTACGGAATTTTCGAACGTAAAAAAGACTTTACCTGCTGATACCAAAATCACGGATCCAGATTTGAGCAAGCTTGATGAAATTTGCACCAAGATCACCGCTTTCCGCACTAAAGCAGTCGATCTTTTTCGCAAACAAGGTAGCCCCGATCACCTCATCCGAGCCGAGCAGTTCATTCGTGATCATATGCCGGCATTGAAGGCAAAATCCGAAGATTTGAAAAAGACCGCAAATAATACGCCTGCACCGACTCCGGTGCCGACGCCAGCGCCCTACGATGAAGAACTGAAATTGAGGAATCAAATCGCCGAGGCTATTTCCCGCAGTTACTCGACTTGTAGCGGCATCGACAATGCCCTCAACCTCATGCCCGATCGCGCCCGATCGACCGCACTGACTCGCATCGATACTTCACGCACCACTGTGGAGTTCCTGGTGGATAGCGTATTCTTGGAATCTCGCAAGGCGAAAATCGATAAGATGGTCGAAGTCGTTCGCACTGAGGCCAAAGGCGTTGTCGACCGCATCACCACGGATGCGAACTTGCGAAAGTCCATTCATGAGTCATATGACCGCCTTACTTTGACCTGGCTTCAAAAGCCAGATGCCCAAATGTACAAGAAGGATCCGAAAACCGGCGTCGAGGTGATCAACACCAACAAACTCTCTCCGTTTGATCCCCTTGCCGAAGCCTTTGGTTCCTCTGGCCTAAAGTTTTTCACGCAACTTAATGCCTATTACAAACCGATCATTCAGTTCGGCAGTCTTCGCCGCGACCTCAACGTTACCATGATGCCGATCTTCGTTCTCATGATGGAAGAAAATCCGTTTGCCTTCCTCAGTGTGCTCTCACACGAAATGGGCCACAATATCGGACCGCGAGTCTCTGGCATCAATGGCTATGATATGACCGAAAGCTGGCAGCCGATGACTTCATGCCTCGCGGACGCAAGCTCCGTTCGAATGCAGCCTGGCCAAGAAGACGAGTCCATCGCCGACACGGTTTCAGCAGAGATCCTCTCGTCATTACTTACCCAGTTACCTGCCGACAAACGCCGCCAGGCCGCACAAGCCGCGATTGCCCCGCTTTGCATGTTCTCCAGAGAACGTGATTCCGCTATGGCCGTCGATTGCCTGAGTACTCATCCCGAGCCGATCTTACGTACATCGGGAATCTTCGGCGGCAATCAAGACTTAAGAAGAACACTCGGTTGCAAGGGCGATGCGATTCGCTACCGCAGCTGTAGTTTGTCGGGACTGTGAGGTTGGATATGAAACTGACAATAACAGTGCGTTCTTTACAGACATTCTTTTTAGTGGCGATCTCGGCACTTGCCTTGGTTTTTAGTGTCGAGGTATTGGCGGCCGCTTCGCCAGTACTTAAACCAGCACCGAAGACAGCACCGAGGCCCGCCTTTCATACGTTGACCAGAATTCAACTGCACTCTGTTCACGGAGAAAAGCGCCTCGCTATTGTCCACGACCCTAAGGCCAATACCTACTTCGTCGAGCGCAACTCCGGCAAAGCAAAACGAAAAAAGATTCGAGCTGAGATCGCACACAAGATTGAAAACGACGCACTTAATCTGGTTTGGACTAACGAAGTCGACCGTAAGAGTACCGGTAAATGTACCGACTCCGCCGGAAGCCTCGAGGTCACCGCCAGTAAGGAGTCAGGTAATTTCTGCCGCACCGACATTCGCTTAGCCGCGCAACTTCAGGAATTCAGTTCACGGGTAGAGAAACTCGTCAATTGAACTCCGCGTAAGAGCAGCGAACCGCTTCGAGGCTGGGCCCCAAAAATGGGCCCCAAAAATGGGACAGTTTTGCTAAAAGAAACTGCAAAATAGTCTCATTCCTCGATCTACTCGCCGACAGCGCCGGACTTAGAGCTGCATACGGAGTGGCCTGCCCCTTGCAGCCCCCTCAAATTGATGAGGGGGTTAGCATGGCAGACTCAACTTCGTTCGCATCTGCAGTGAACACAGCAAAGATGAATGCGATCCTATGGGCAGTCGATCCCACCCAAGATCCGAAAGAGGCCAAAAACCTTGTTAAGGAACTGAAGGCGTGGGCTAAGCACCTCGATTGCGAAGTTCTGCCGGTTGCGATCTATTCGAAAGCGATGGCTAACCTCCCGCTTAAAATGCCTTATCCCTGGGACGAGGAGTTCGAGGAGCGTGCCCGAAAATCATTAGCGCGTTACCTAAAAAAAACCAACACCTCTGGCTTCCTATCGCCGGAAGTGTTGTTTGTACCATGGGTATCAACGCGAAAGATGGCATTCGCCTTGGCCAAATATGCGCAAGCGACGAAGGCCAAAATGATTTTTGTGAATACGCGCGCACGCAAGAGCTGGAATCCATTCCGGCTTGGAGGGTTCGCCGAGACTTTGGTCACCACCTCGCGAACTCCCGTCCTGCTTCTAAACCCCGCAGCAGAGCCGTCTGGCAAGATTCGTACGATTCTCTTTCCAACGGATTTCAGTGTCCATTCACGCCGTGCCCTGGAGATTCTCAAACCATGGGTAAAAACAGTGGGAGCGAAATTGTTGATCTTTAATCAGATCGAAACACCCACGGTTTATCAAGCGGAGTTCGCCAGTGGTCTACCCGTAGTCGATGCCGAGAGCTTGATCGAAGAGATTGAACAAACCAGGATGACTCAACTTTGTGAGTGGCAACAAAGTCTGCAAGAAGGCGGCCTAAAAAGCGGCGCCCTCATTCAACGGCAACGAAAATACCTCGCCGCCGAGGTTCTCGAGGCCGCTAAGAAAAATAAAGCCAGCCTGATCGCACTAGCTAGTGAGAGCGGCCCCTTTGCGCAAGCCATTCTTGGCAGCACCGCAAGAGACGTCCTTCTTAAGGCTAGCTGTCCTGTGTTAGTATTCTTCAGGCCAAAAGTGGTTCGTAAACACGGTACAATTCATCGTGAGCTGAAAACCACAAAAAGTCTGATGCCCGTAGTTACAGAGCCCCAGCCGCATTAACAGATAGGGGCTTTTTTAACGATCTCCCTTCGCATTTGGACCTGGACACCATTAGGTATATGTCAGAGGCTGAAGGCGAAGGAGATACCAATGACTACTTTATTTAAAACAACAGTGCTGAATATTTTTGTTCTTACATTAACTCTGTCTATGGGCAGTTTTGCCCTGGCGGCCAGCAAAACCAAAGCGGAATCGAGCGACAAGAAGCCGCCTATGGAAATCACTGCCGAACAGCGCCAGCAAATGGCGGGCATGCACGAGAAAATGGCTACCTGTTTACGTTCGGACAAGTCCATGGACGATTGCCACAGTGAAATGATGGCGACCCACAAGGATTTCAAGGACCAAGGAAGCTGCCCAATGCATGGCATGCATGGGAAAAAAGGCGGTAGCTGCTGCGCCGGCGGCAAAAGCGGCAAGAAAAAGGGCGGCAGTTGTTGTAGTGGCGAAGGTGGTGCTCAGTGCGCCGACCACCATGCGCATCAAGGCGAAAAAACCGACGCCCCTGCCACCGAGAAGAAGTAACGCCTATTGTTCCTGACAATTTTTCAGGTATTAATAGCGAAGTTCCTAGCGAAATCTAAAGCGAAGGCTGTGCCACCAGGTACCAGCCTTCGCTACTCGAACGCCGTCGCTATACCTCAGTTGTATTCGACCTTAAGATTGATGGTTTGCTCTTCGTAATTACTAACAAGGGCCATACAGGCGGCAAAATCACCTTTAGTTGCCGCAGCCTCGATATTGGCGGTGACTTCAACCAGGCTCATGAAACCGTACTTTTGACATTCCTTACCCACCTCGATAGCAAGAGTGGCTAAGCCGGGTAAGTTACGCATCATTAACATACCTTTAAAGCGCATTCTGTCCGCCTGGCGGGAGCTTAGAAACTCTGTGATCTCATCCTGAAGGTTTTTGCTTGCTTTCACTGGAGCCGAATTGGCCATGGTCATTCCTCCCTTTCTTTGCGAGAAATTTTAGATAGATTACCAGCTCTCATTTTGGCGTAACTAAAATTTACATTGGTTCACATTACTCACGACCTTGGTCGGACGAAAATATAAGTTCCAAGGGGTCTTGCGTAGACCTAAAAATAAGACCAAAATAGAACTTGAGCAATTGCTCAACCCCAAGAGGAAAAATGCCTGCCTTAAAAAGACGACTCCCTGTTGTTGTGGCAAGTGTCCTTTGTATTATCTCGCTGACAATTTATTGTCAGTCGCTATTGGCGGCGGAAAGTGTTGGACCAGTTCCGGCAAGTGACTGGGATCTCATTCCCGAGGCTGAACTTCCGCAACTGACGCCGGATGGAAGTCTCGCCGACTTTCGCCTGGCTCTGCAGCGCCAACTTGAGGCTTGCCGCGAGTACGAACAAGGTACCGTCACTCGCTGCGGTGATCCCACGCCGCCACCCGAAGCAAAATGTAACCGTCCAACTCTCGAGAATCTCGCGCAATTAGCAAAACAGGTTTCCACCTGGAGCGAGTTTTACAGTAAATCAAAAACCGATTTCATGTGGTATCGATCAACTGGCAAAGAGGGGTCGGGCGAAGGTCTGTTCACCGGCTACAACAACCCTAGTTTCGAAGGTTCACTGGTACCAACGTCAAAATATAAGTTCCCAGTGTATGCAAAACCCGATGACCTGGTTAAGACCACGGACCCTTCGGGTCAAACCATTTGGCGACGACGCATGCCGGATGGAACGCTCGGCTCCTACTTTAGTCGCAAAGAAATTGATGTTGATAAAGCATTGAGCGGCAAGGGGCTTGAGATCGCTTACCTCGATGATCTTGTCTCCGTGTTGCGTTTACATATAGAGGGAACCGGCAATCTTCGCGTTAAGCAAAAGAACGGGAGTTTTCGCGAAACAACCTTAAATTTCGCAGCCAAGAACGGCCTGGTCGGCAGCTCGGTGTTTACCTATTTGAAACAAAAAGGGGTTGATAAGAAGTACCTCTCATTCGATGGACTTCGACAATACTTCAAAGATTTTCCCGATGAAGTATGGCCGACTCTCACAGTCAGTAAATCCTATGTTTTCTTTCGTCTTACTGATGAACCGCCGTGTGGTACTGCGGCCGTACATTTAACTCCTGGGCATTCGATCGCGGTCGACCCGAAGAGTTTGCCACTTGGTGCGGTAGTTTTATTTGATACTCAACGACCGGTGGAAAACAGCAAAGGGCCCATTCAATACGTGCGCTTCACGCGCTTTGCTGTGGCACAGGACACCGGAGGAGCCATTCTCGGCCCCGCGCGTGTGGATGTATATTGGGGATCGGATGAATACGCCGAGTTCGCAGCCTCAAATATGAAAACAAACGGGAAGCTCTACCTTCCCGTTCTCAAATCCTCAGCCCAGTAACAACAGAAGGCAAAAAACAAAAATCAGTGGCGTTCGCTCGGTTTGGCCTCGATAACACAAGCCATAGACATCGTTGGCACGATCCGAGCGAGTTCAAATCCCGCGCGGCGGAACAATGCCGCGAACTCCTCGCCGGTACGCTCGCGCCCGGTGGTTAGTACCAACATTTCGAGATCCAGAATTTTTGAAAAATGAGCTTCGTTCCGCGCCGGAATCACTGTCTCAACCAAAAGCAAACGCCCAGTTGCCGGTATCACTTTGCGGATATTCGCCAAGATAGCCACGGCCTCGTCATCCGACCAATCATGAATGATATGTTTCATGATATAAGCATCAGCTCCAGTAGGAATCTCATCGAAAAAACTGCCTTCGTGGAACGCGATGCGCTCCTCAACACTCGACAGCGAAAGATCAGTCTTGGCTCCGGCAACGACATTTTTCAAATCAAACAAAATGCCATGGAGGTCCGGAGTCGCGCGCAAGATGGAAGCTAAAAGCGCGCCATGACCGGCACCGATATCAGCAAGAACTTTAAATCCAGAGAAATCATAAGCACCTAAAATCGTATCAAGCTCGATTTTGGAAACATTGGTCATCGCCTTGTTAAAGATCTCGGCATTTTCCGGAGTCGAATTAAGGTGTTCAAATGGCTTCATGCCATAAAGATGTTCTATGGCGTTTTGTCCAGTGCGCACCGAATGTTCGAGATCCCCCCAAGCCGGCCACCCGACGCGACCGATATGCGTGATCATGTATTTCATCGAACGCGGATGATCCTCACGTAAGCAATGGCCAATGGTAGTAAGGCGAAACTTTCGCCCCTCCTCTTCAGTCAAAACACCCACCACCGTCAGTGCGCGCAACAAGCGATAGAGCGACTGTGGCTGGCAAGAACAAAGTTTTGCCAGCTCATCTGACTCCATTGAGGAATGGCCGATGTGATCGGCGACATTTAAACGAGCCGCAACCGAGATCGCCTGTGAAACCCACGCGCCCGTCGCCAACTCCAGCAACGCAACCGGAGCCGGCTGCATTCGTTGATTCAATTTACTAACGCCACTACGAATTTTGTTAACGGTATTCACCATCGTTACCGGTGAAACCTTTTCGCGCAACTTTTTGAACGAAGGAACCTGAATTCCCTTAGCGTTCAGCGCCCGAGTGAGTTTTTCCTGATAGTTGGTTAGGCTGTTTTGGCCGCTTTCGAAATCCATTTCAACTCCTTCTTTGTCAACCACCTTGTCGACGTCTGTTCTTGGAGTCATTATTGAACCAACGCAACGGAGGCGAGAGCAAGTTGAATTTATGTCTGGTGGGCAGAAAGCTCGCGAAAATCCCAGACCTTATCGTCTGCTAGATGCGAGGTTCGCACATTGGTGATCGCCGTCGCCATCGAGTAGCGAATTTCAGGAATGGTCTTTTCAAGACTCGAAATAAGCCTCTTCATTTCCTTACGCTTCATCTCTTCTTGAGAACCGCAAAGATTGCACGGAATGGTCGGAATATTCCAGGTCTCCGAAAGCTCACGCAAGTCATTTTCGGCAATCGCAAACAAGGGGCGAATTACGATATTGCGACCATCATCGGATTGAAATTTTGGCGGCATCGCCTGAAGTTTACCGGTATAGAAAAGATTGAGTAGCAGCGTTTCCGCAGCATCTTCGCGATGGTGTCCAAGGGCCATTTTATTAAAGCCGTTTTTAGCGGCATGATCATAGAGGATCCCCCGCCGTAACCGCGAACAGAGCGAACAGTAAACTCGATCGACTGTTTTTTCCTTCACGATCGAGTAGGTATCCCGCTCAAGAACCGTGAGTGGTATGCCAACCTCAGTCTCAATCCAATTTTTATAGGCTTCACCATCAAACCCAGGTTGCTTTTGGTCGAGAAGTACCGCCGCGATCTCAAAGTCAAACGGCGCTCGTCTCTTCGACTCCGCCAGGAGCGCCAGAAGAACACTCGAGTCTTTTCCTCCCGAGACGCAAACCATCACCCGATCACCTTCAGTAATCAATTGATACTGAGCGATGGCCTCTACCATTTGTTTACGTACTTTCACCGCCAGAGAGCTTCTGTAGTCAATCATGACGCCAGTCCTACCATGGCTTCACCGCCAGTATCAATCGCTCGAGCGCAGCAAATTTTCCGTTGGAGCCCCCGCCCATTTGCGGTAGACAATCACAGCGAAACGCGGGGGTCTGAATTGAGTCTGGAAACGCCACAAGAAACGCCACAAGAAACACCACAGGAGACACCAATAGCGGCGGGTTTTCACATGCCGGCCGAGTGGGAACATCACTCGGCAGTGTGGCTGGCCTGGCCCAGTCATTACAACCTTTGGGAAGAGAACCTTCAACCGGCTCAGGAGGAGTTTGTTGAATTCTGCCGCGCCATTGCGGATCTCGATCCCGTAACAGCAAAGCCTCGCGGCGAAAATCTCAATGTCATCATACCGACGATGGAAGCCGGCATTCAGGCCGAGAACGCCCTTCGCGGTCTACCATTTCGCCTTCATCTAGTGCCTTTTGGCGACATTTGGTTACGTGATACCGCCCCGCTTTTCTTAAAGGGTCCAAGTGGTCTTGCTACCGTCCGCTTTAAGTTCAACGGCTGGGGCGAGAAGTACAACCTTCCCCATGATCCCGAGGTTTCAACTCGCATTGCTCAAGCCGCGGCCTATCGGCAGTTTCAGGCACCATGGGTACTAGAGGGCGGCTCGGTCGAACTCGATGGCGAAGGCACTTGTCTCACTAGCCGGCAGTGCTTGCTCAACCCCAATCGCAACCCACAAATGAACCAGGCGCAAATCGAGCGGGGGCTTTGTGAAGGTTTGGGCGTAGAAAAAGTTCTGTGGTTGGGCGATGGTTTGCTCAACGATCACACCGATGGACATATCGACACGATCGCCCGTTACGTCGGCCCGGCCAAAGTTCTGTGCATGCGGGGCCAAAACCCGAACGACCCCAATCGCGAAATTCTGGCGACGATCGAGCGTGATCTTCGTGCCATGACCGACGCAAAAGGGCGACCCCTTGAAGTCGGAGTGGTTCCTTCACCCGGAGAAATTCTCAATGAAGACGGCGATCTCATGCCGGCAAGTTACGTGAACTTCTACATTGGTAACTCCACCGTAATCGTGCCGACCTACGGAAGCATCTATGACAGTGAAGCCGTCGCACGTATCGGCGATTGGTTCCCAGGTCGGCGCACCGTTGGTCTGTCGGCAAAAGCGATCTTAAGTGGCGGTGGCGCTTTCCACTGCATCAGTCAGCAAGAACCGAATTGAGAGGGGTGTGAGCATGAAAAGCAATTCAACGATTAAAGTAGCTGCCTTGCAGAGCGACTTCACCACCGATACGGCCCGTAACATCGCACGCATGACTGAACTAATTCATGCCGCTCACAAAGAGGGCGCACAGGTGATTTTGCCGCCCGAACTGTTCGAAAACATCTATTTCTGTACCTTCGAAAAAGATGAGTACTTTGAGCTTGCCCGACCGGCGAAGGACCATCCGACACTGGCGCATTTTCAAAAACTTGCCCGCGAGCTGCGGGCGGTGATTCCGGTTTCGTTTTTTGAAAAAGACGGCCAGTGTTACTACAATAGCCTTGCAGTCATGGATGCCGATGGGTCGATGCTGGGGGTCTACCGCAAGTCGCACATCCCTGATGGCCCTGGATACGAAGAAAAATTTTATTTCCGCCCCGGCAACACCGGTTTTAAGGTGTGGAAGACCCATTACGGCAATATCGGCGTCGGCATCTGCTGGGACCAATGGTTTCCGGAATGTGCCCGCGCGATGATGCTTCAGGGCGCTGACATTTTGTTTTATCCGACGGCGATCGGCACCGAGCCCGAGGAGCCAAACCTCGACACGAAGGATCCTTGGCAGCGCGCGATGATCGGTCACGCCGTTTCTAACGTGGTTCCGGTGGTCGCAGCCAATCGCATCGGTACCGAACCAAGGCAGATCTTTTACGGCCACTCGTTCATCAGTGATCATCGCGGTAACAAAGTCGCCGAGCTCGGGCGCCATGAAACCGGGATCATCACAGCGTCGTTCGATCTCGAGGCCATTCGACGTAATCGCGCGGCGTTTGGGTTCTTCCGTGATCGCCGGCCCGATCTCTATCAGGCGATCTCGCACTCTTGAGATCGTAAAGTACCTAAAGCCGGCACTTTGCTGAAGGCCCAGTAAAATAGGTTCCCCAAATAGGTCGCCACTGCTAAAAACAGTGGTAGTGGTCGAACCTAAATGGGGGATTTGAAATGATGAACACTTCTCGGATTATTTGCTCTTTGGCTTTCAGCGCACTTGTCGGAACAGTGGGTGTAGCTCGTGCTGCAGCCGACACTGTGGTGACCTCGAACTTCGTGGTGTCGAAAGCTGAATGTAATATGGACGTATTCGGCGTAGCTCTTACTTTTGACAAATTAGCGACTGTCGATGCCAGCGGAAAATACATCTACCCAAAGGGATCTGGGATCGTTTTGATGGCCTGCGAGGCGGCGCCGGCACTTCAAAATTGCGCTAGTAAACGCGGCGTCTTTGAGATTAAAACCGGCGGCGGAATCTATACGCCGCCAATGGCAACCTCTTTCCAGTGCTTGCCCTAAGAATTCGAGTCCTTAACGTATCCACCAGCTTAACGAGTGGTTCACTTCACTACGCTGAAAACCAACGGACTCATAGATGCGTGCGGCGTGATAATCAGGATCGGCTTCCATCACCAGTTGCCTGACTCCGCAATCACGCAAAATCATTGAGCCCGCTTCGTAGACGAGAGTTCCACAAATGCCCTGACGGCGAAAATCCGGATGTGTACCGACGCTTTGGTAACGCCCGGTTTCGCCCTCATAGAAGATACCGAGATCACCGACCGCACGCCCGTTTAGGTAGGCCCCAAACCAAAACCCCTTACCGGCCTCAGACATCTTGCGATATTGAGCCATCTGCCGTTCTTTAAAGAGCTGGTAATAATCATTCAAAAACTTTGGCTCCGCGCAAAGGTTCTGCAGCTCAATCACTTCACGCCATTGTTGGTCAGTGACGATCTTGCGAACTTCCAAATGCGAATTCGGATGCAGCGACCGCTGCAATCGCTCCGCGGTGAGCACCAATGCCGAATCTTCCTCAAACCCGGCTTCGACAAACTCCTGAGTATCAGACGCGACTCGAGCGCTGTGCTCCCAGGCGAAGGTAAAGTGTTGTGGTTGGCGATAATAGGGAAACTCTTGCTTAAAAATCCCCGTCCACGCCGCTAGATCACCTTTACGCGGCGGACGGTCGAAAATGATATAGTTACCCCAATGGTAACCGGGGTTCGACGGCGTTTGCGCCAAAACATACGATCCGCGATCAATGACCTCGCCAGAGAAGCGAGTAAACATCAAATTAGTTTGAAAACCGAGCGACGTGACTTTCACACAAGTTGCAGCTCCGAGCGGCTAAGAATGAGATCGGTATGAACTTCTCCGGGGCACATCTCCATAATTGACGCGATCGAGGCGCGTTCAATCTTTTCGCTGTTCGGTACGACCGCCCAGAACTTAAATCCGAGTTCGCTCAGTTGTTTGAGAAGCGCCTCAGGATCCGAGCCCGCGCCGCGAATTCCATGCGGCCAAAACTCCGTGATAATTTTAACATCCTGATTATGAGCCAGGGTTTTCAAAAGCCCACGCAGGACATAAGGCTCATAGCCTTGAGTATCAATCTTGATAAAATCAACGCGCTCACCGGGATGAGTTTCATCAAAGGCCTCAACCTTGATATCAATCGCATCGCGCTTTTCGGCAGATTCATAGAGCTGATGATCGCCAGCATTCTCAGTTGAGATAAAAAGCTGTGAACTGCGTTTGGTCTCTCCCAGAGCACACGGCGAAACTTCAACAATGTCTGCGAGTCCATTCAGCGCCAAGTTCTGTTTTAACAATGCGACGTTCTGCGGTGCCGGCTCATAAGCCCAAACTTTTTCGCAACCGCAAACCTTGCCAAGAAAAACCGACCAAAAACCGATATTGCCACCGACATCTAGAACTCGGGCCTTGCGCGGAATAATTTTTATAGCGATCTGCAGAAGCACCGGATCATAATCACCGTGCTTGAGCAGATACTTCGAAACTCCCCAGCGGTCATTGAGATCAAGAAGCATCTTAAATTCATGACCGGAAAATTTCAGGCTTTTCTCAACCAAATTAGGCCCGACCATAGTCATCAAACGCCGGCCAAGCGAGTGTTTGAGTACACGAGTTAAAATGGGCGATTCCTGCCATGATTGCATTTGCTAACTTCACTCCGATGGGTGTCGACACGACAATAGTACTTGCCAGCTAGATTTCTAAGCCACGTGACCAGGAATGTCAAATAGACCAGGGAAAACGAACAAGATCGCGCAAGAAACAACAAGATTTGTTGAGACACCACAAAGAGACAGGTGTGGCCCATTTGCGAGTGTTTGCACGAACCTCCGATGAGTGTTTCAATAGAGTGAAACCCTCTCCAGAAGGCGTCGCAATGCAGATTCAAGTCCTCACTGCACAAAACTATAAGACCATGCCCTGGAGGAACGGTAAGGGCATCACAAGAGAGATCGCGATTGATCCCCCGACTTCGACCCTGGCCGAAAATAACTTTCGCTGGCGCTTGAGTTCCGCTGACGTAAACGAAGACGGGGTCTTTTCCCAATTTCCTGGGTGCCAAAGATTTCTTACTCTTCTGACAGGCAGCGGTCTTGAGCTCAAGTTCGAAAACGAGGTTCAGGTCCTTGAACAAGGCGCCTATGCATTGTTCTCGGGTGATCGTAAAGTTGACGGACGATTACGCGGTGGAAAAGTCACCGATCTAAATTTCATTTTCAAAGAAGAGCAAGCCCACGCTCAATTTGTTGTCTCGAAGGAAGCCAGCGGCCGACTGGCGATGACCACGGGAACTTTGCTGGTTTTTGTAGCCACCGGTGCCGTCGATCTGACTGTCGACCTGCCTGTCGATCTGACTGTCGACCTGCCTGTCGACCTGACAGAGGATGGCCGGACTGATCACCTCATTGACGCTCAGGAAACAGCGATCATCACGGTTTCTACAAACGAAGTTTTTCGGTTTATGATCACACCCCGAAAACGGGACAGCAGATACATCATCATCCGAATCGAAAATCCGTTCTGAGTTTTGCCTGAGCTTCAATTGATGATCGTCTGCCAAAACGCCAAGAGTGCGAACGCGATGATCAAGCCGCCCGAGAGGCGATTGATCAGCTGGAGGTGGCGATCATTGATGCGGCGACGCAGCTTTCCGGTGCCGAAACTCAACATCAGCCACCAGGCCGCAGAGCCTACAAAGACACCACCGACTAAAAAAAGACCATCGCTCAGCGAAGTCTCTGCGGAACTCACCAGGCCCAAACCGGCGAAAGCCGCCGCGAATGACAAAATCGTCAGCGGATTTGTGACGGTCAGTGCCAACGATGAGAAATAGGCCCCAGCAAAACTGGCTTCAGCGTTCTCCGCTCCTGCCCGCACCGGCTGGGCGGTTGCCGTTTTCCAACCGAGATAGAACAGAAAAATCCCACCGATCAGCTGTAGAAACTCCTGATGGGCAATGAGGCTCGCCGACACCCCCACCAAGCCAAGTCCGGCAACAAGGCTATAAATCGTGTCGGCGGTCGCTGCACCCAAACCAGTTAAGAGTCCGTAACGAGGCCCGAAACTCAAAGTTCGGCGGATACATAAAAGACCGATCGGTCCCACAGGGGCTGCGACCGAAAAACCTAGCAAAATTCCTTTGACGAGCAGCTCAATTTTCATCGGTCAGGATGTATGACACCTTTGCTGCGCAAACAATTTAGATCTTTTTATGAGCCCCCTAACCTTTTCAAAGGTCAGGCCATTTGCCATTTCCGACCACTAACGCACAGCGCACCAAAAGGAACGCACCCAAGGGAACCTGATACCTAAAATTCAGTCTATGTGGAATACTAACCAGCGAATCCGTGACAGGTTTTTGAAAGGGGAATTGGGTGCGCGAACCACTGATCATTCAGGCGGGCATGGGTGTTGCCGTCTCTGATTGGCGTCTTGCCCATAATGTTGCGCGCCTCGGACAACTCGGTGTTGTCTCCGGTACCGCACTTGACTCCGTTCTCGTACGCCGTCTGCAACTAGGCGATCCTGGCGGTCATATGCGCCGGGCAATTGCCAAATTTCCTCTGACTCAAGTCGGTGAACGCGTGATCGAAAAATACTTTCGTCACGACAAAACTTCGACCACCCCTTTTGCTCGTCTTCCCTTGCCGTCAGCCACGCCCTCGCGTGAATCTTTAGAAATCTTGGTACTCGCCAACTTCGTTGAAATTTATCTGGCCAAAGAAAACCACGATGGCAAAGTCGGCATCAATTATCTCGAGAAAGTGCAGGCTCCGCATCTGCCGAGTATTTACGGCGCGATGCTTGCCGGTGTCGACTATGTGCTAATGGGTGCCGGTATTCCGCGTGAGATTCCTGCAGTGCTTGATACCCTCAGTCGCAATGAAGACACCACCTATGGCTTATACGTTGCTGATGCGCAACCGGGTGATAACTTCCGCCTGAAGTTCTCGCCTCGTGAAATCATGGGTGACAAGCTACCCACTTTGAATCGACCGAAGTTTTTGGCGATCGTGGCATCGAACACTCTTGCGATCATGCTTGCCAAGAAGATCTCGCCTCCTGTTGATGGCTTCGTGATCGAGGCGCCCTCTGCTGGCGGCCACAATGCGCCTCCTCGTGGAAAACTGCAGCTCAACGAGCGTGGCGAACCGATCTATGGTGTTCGCGACGAAGTTGATTTGGTCGCCATGAAGGCTCTTGGTCTACCGTTTTATCTAGCCGGCTCGCGCGGCTCGCCCGAAGATCTGAAAGCCGCCCTTGAAGCAGGTGCCAGCGGCATCCAAGTTGGTACGGCGTTCGCGCTCGCACAAGATTCGGGTCTGAGCCCGTCGATTCGCGCGCAACTGCTCAAAAAAATCGCTACTGAATCGCTCGATATTTTCACTGACCCGCGTGGCTCACCGACTGGCTTTCCATTTAAGGTCGCACGTCTTGAAGGTACTAACTCTCAAGCCGATCTCGTTGCTGCACGCGTTCGGGTCTGTGACCTTGGATACCTGCGCGAACCTTATCGCAAAACCGATGGCACTATTGGTTATCTCTGCCCAAGCGAACCCGTCGATCACTATGTCAAAAAAGGCGGTGCGATCGAAGACACTGTCGGCCGCATGTGCTTGTGCAATGGCATGATGGCGAATATTGATCAGAATCAATGGCAAGCGAGCCAACAACTGGAACGCCCCATTGTCACTCTTGGTGATAACGTCGAGTGCGTGCACCGACTTATCAAAAAGTACGGTGCTGAGTATACTTCCCAAGCCGTTTTAGAATACTTATTGAACGGCCTTGCTGAGACTTCTCCAACTAAAGAGAAATCAGTGTTAGATCGCCTTACCCCGTAAGCTCGCAACGTACGCGGCGGGCAAGCCCGCTTGCTCAGCACCTTTTATCAAGGTGTCGATGTAACGTTCGCTGAGAGGACCATCAAGACTCGCGCGATTGGGTGCGGTTGTGAACGTCGTTGCTTCAATTTCTTTACCATCAACAACTACCGTGATCGGTCGTTCAACCGCCATGCCCGTGACCACGCCTTCTTTATGCTGAATCACCGGCCAATCAACTGCCGCAATTTCGTAGAGTCGTCCCCAGACGGCCGCATCTTTTTTGTCAATAAGACCGGCTACCCGACCTCCCCACCATCGCGATGGAAAATTAAAACTAAGGTCAACATCTTTAGCCTGAGCGACGGCACCCTCTGGAAGTTTGAAGAACGGATAGTTGTGCTGAGTTTGCCACTCTTCAAAAGCCTTGCGGTCCAACACTCCGGAGTATCCGAAATACCAGCGAGTTCCGGTGTCCGTAACTCCTTCACGAGCTTTCATAACTTGGTAGTAGTGTGAATCCATGCCTCAACTCCTGATTTCTTTTGCCGATCTTTTGCCGAGCATTTGAAAGTGAGGCAGCATAAAGCAGGAAGTTGGTAGGAAGCCAGAAAAAAGGACTAATGTCCGCAGCTTGTTACATAGAGATGGTTGCCGGGGCCAACATAGACCGAATGTAAGCTACCTGTACTCGAACGCACTGAAGCCGGCATCCAGCCGCCGGCGGCAAAATTGGCCGGCGTCGTGTAGAACGAGTTTGAGCCCGCATTGAGAGATTCAGGAGTGGTGAATACACCCGTCGTGGAGCTAACATAGGCAAACTTGAGATCCGCCGTAATCGGCGCACTCACGAGACCCGGGCCCTTGGAAAAGACCACAGCTGCTTGTCCCGTTGGGGAAAAAGTCAACGAAGCACCCAGTAGACCATCGGTGGCTGCCGCTGAGAGTCCGGAAACGCCTGCAGAGGCTTCGATCAAACCCAGACCCAGATCCACCCAATTAGTTGAAGTCAGGCACGATGCCAAAGCGGTCGAGCAGTATTTATAGCGCAAGAGATTTACGGAACGATCAAAGAATGTGATTGCGGGAGCCGAAGTTGACGGATTGATTTTGATCGACAACCCCATACCCCCTAGCCCAGTCATAATGCTCGAAACCGCACCCCAAGTAGACCCGCCATTGCTCGTGTAGGTGAACTTCACAATATTGTTGGTGGTATCGTAATAACTCAGCACGATGTTTCCATTGGCATCGTAGTCCGCACTCATGCGCGAGAAATTGGCGACACCAGTGTCAACCTGCGTGTTATTGGCCCAGCTTTCACTCGTGGGATTGAAAAGCGCTGCACGCACCACCTTCGTTGCCGCACCGGAATTACTCACAATCATGACCGGCTTATGAACACCACCATTGACGTACATCGCTAAAGCAACATTGTTTGCCGCCGGTAAAGTAGGCGCGGCCGCAGTGGCGATTGGAAACTGATAGGTGAGCCAGCTTCCCGAACCTTCCGTCGTGGAGGTCGTGGTGAGATAGTAGCGAAAGTTTGTGGCATCGTAGTAAGCAATCCAAGGACGATTGGCATGATCAAACGCCAGAGCGACGGACTGCGGCTGAACACCCGAGGCAATATCGTAGCTCGGCCAGTGATCAGATGCGGAGTTACCCGAGCGGATCGCATATTTTAGCCTTCCTGTCGTGGCCGAACCAACCGAGAAATCCACATAGGCTGCTGCCGGCCTACCGAGACTCGTGGCGGCGACCGCGATCGTGTTGGGCACCTGGCTTGTTGCCAGTTGAATCTGCCCCGTTGTGTTAAATGGCGGATTTTCCCAAACCATACCCGCTGCACTGGATGGTGAAGCCATCGTCGAGGTCGCGCAACCCGTACCGCCCGTCGGGCAGTTGTTGAACGCCAGCACCATGTTGCCGAGAGTTTGCAATGGCGTGCCACCCGCTGTTCGGCCATAGCTCACCAAAACCTGACTACCAGTTTCGTCAAGAGCGATGGATCCCCGAGTCGCACCAGCGGCACCAAGTGTTGTGGTTTCAATAATACTGACCGCATTCCAAGCAGCCGTCACTGTTCCGGTGAGCTCATTGAAGTAGCGAATCGAAGTGGTGCTGTCATTCACCGCAAGATGCCAGCGATTGCTAGAGTCGCGAGCCAGAGATGCATAGGCATTGCCAAGAGTCGCGCCCGAAGCGGCCGCAACACTGGTGGCACTGAAACTCAAAGCTCCCGTTGAACATCCGCCTGCGCCTTGCACATAGGCGCGAATTTCATTGGTCGAGCGACGTGCGATGACCGAGAAAGGCTGATCGGCGGTGCTGTTGATGTGAAGTTTAGTCATCACCTGGTTGGCACCCGTAGCATTGGTTCCATCGGTGATCGTCGCCGAGGACCAGTTCCCCGGGGTCAAACAATTCGACAAGGTGGCATTGTTACATCTCGCGATAATCGAATTCGCGGTGCCGCCGTACACAACATACGGGTAATAAACCCCGCCGCCGGCACTACACCACTTGATGTCAGCCGAGTTGTTCGAGGCACTAGTACTCCGACAAGAAAGTTTCTAGCCGTTTTTTAGAGCCCGCTTCTTCGCGGGTTTGACTCTTTGCAGTAGCAACATGTTTTTGTTCTCGATTATCCATTCAAATTCCTCGCCTTTTTCGATCTCGAAACTCTGT
>SXRI01000037.1 GCA_005793615.1 Bdellovibrionales bacterium | reverse complement strand
TCGCCAGCGCGAGACCAAGTCCGATGTCGGCGACGATCGCATCGGTCAACAGCGCGGCTGCCGTGCAGGTGTTGAACAGAGGTATAGGGGTGCCGCTATGCGCGGGCGAATCGAGCTGCGCAAATTCGAGTGCCGCCCCCATTTTCGCAAACTCAACAAAAGCAAAAAACACCCAATCGTCCGACGTCATCTGTGCTGCCGGAATCGCGAGTAGCAGCGTTTCTGCCGAGACGCACGACGCATAACTGGTCGCCGCCTTCATCTCCGTCAAAAGCAATTTCATCAATGGATTGGTCGCGGCACCTGCGGAAAGATTGCTGGCAAAGGTAACGAGATTGAGTCCACAAAGACCAGCATGCGCTGAGGCTTCAAGAATTCGACCGTCATGAGCTTCACGATTGGCCGTCGTCATTTGCGCGATGGTCGTGAGCGCCAGCGCGTATTCGCCTTTGTCGATCTTCTGCCTGGCTTCATACATCAAAGCGGCGTCGCCGGTTTTGTCAGCGGTGCCGCTAAAGGCATTACACTCGGAATTCCCGAGAATCCACGGACACAAAAGTAAAAGGGAAAATACCGGACCGATCCAAAGCCGCATGATGTACCTCGCTGGCTAAAACCAACTGTCATCCACTAGCTTAACCTTCTCGATGTGGCCTACGGTACTCGACCAACGGTTAGAAGCGAATCGCGATCTTACCCATCCAGCGGCGATCTTCTTTGGGCGCGGTCATGACGCCGATTTCCTCGCCATAACTCGCCGCCTGAAGCTGAAATCGCATGGTGGAAATCTCTAGTCCAGCAGTCCAATACCCTTGATTGTAACCGCCGCGCAGAAAAAAGAAGTCGGAGAAGTTGAACTCCACTCCGGCATGCACCTTCTTCAGCGTGAACTCATCTTTGGTGGCATTGAGGGCATCATGAAAATCCCCGGTGATACTCATGCGAGTGTGATTACCGAGAATCGGAAAAAGCCCGAAGCCCACATCGAGGGTTTGCGGAGTTTCAGTGGGTCGAGTCTGGGTCTGCAGAAACATTCCGTTACCCATGGTATAACGGGTGTTGCCGACATCTCGAAGCGTCGCCGCCAGGGTCGGGAACCACTGAATCGGCGCGGTGAAGATAAGACCCGTGTCGGCCGCAAGGCCGTTACCTTCACTTGCTGTTTGGTTCATATCAACAGTTGCAACCGTGGCATCAAGATCCTTATGAATCTCGGTACGATTCATATACCGGCCAACGCCACCGATCTTGATGATGCCGTCCCAAAAACGAAAGCAGAAACCCAAAACCGCGGCATAGTCGTTGGTGTAGTCCATTCGATAGACTGTGCCATTCACCTCGGCATCAGTTTGAAACTTGCCGTGAACGCCAAAGCCGATATTGGGTGCCACTACCGACGGAAAAACCTGCGCCTTTGCATTCCAATGAATACCTTTATGCTCGTTCAGTAGTACTAACAGGTCCGAGGGTGTTTGCGCATTGGGATTACTAATGCTCGTGATCTGCGTATCATTGAAGCTTCCCTGAACCTCAGGATCCGCGATGGTGAAAATCAGGTCGCGAATCTTTCCTAAACCTGCGGGATTTGTCAAAAGCGAGGTCTCGTCGTTGACGACCGCGGTGTAAGCTCCGCCCATACCCATCGAGCGGACACCTTCATAAAACTGATACGTCTCTGCTGCCAGGGATGTTTGAGCGGTCACGGTGAGCAGCAAGGTCACGAGCCACACCCACAACGACGTAAATGATATTTTCACTTTTTTCGTGTTTCTCATCTGTACGCCTCCACTCCTTAGAGACTCTTTCACTGTTCGTCAGAACCTTGCTTCAGGTTGAGACAGTTCCCTCTCACCTAGTCCTATTTCAGGCCAAGGTCCATCTCCGAGCTAATGCCAATAGCGACCAAAGCCGAGAAGTAGGTAGTGATAGCAAACGGATCCAAGTCGAACAGAAGAGGTCTGACAATGGCAGCAGCGCAACGAGAGTTAAGAAGTCTACTCAGCAAATTCGCCTTGTTTACGGTAGGAGCTTTGCTCATCAGTGGCTGTTCCACTGAAACCAGCGAAGATCAAAAGATTTCCGCAGCTCTGGCATGTATTGACACCGCGGCTTCCTCAACCCAAGTCGATTCTTGCCTGACGCAAGTTGCCGATGTGAAATCACAGAAGGCGTCGCTGATACGCTGTTCCGGAAATTTTATCGCTCAGGGACTTACCGGCAGCCGACTGGCTCTCGCCTTCGAACAACAGAACCCCAAGAGTGGCTCGGTAAGCGCAACGCCCACCACGACCATGGCCGCTTATCTAGTATTTGACCCTACGCTGACCGCACATACTGCGCAAAAGGCCTTCGACAATTGCAACGAGTCTGGGTTAAAGAGCGTGATCGGTTTGGCGGCACTGGTTAAAGTCGCCACAACGATCGCTACAATTTCCGGGAGTCTACCAACAAACCTCGATCCGTCGAACATCGGCGCGGGCTTCGACGCCACCGCTATTCAGGCACAGGTCAGCTCTCTTTTGGCAAGCATCGACGCGCAAACCCCAGCAGCGATAGAACAAGCAGCAGCCATTGGTACGGCAGCGCAATCGGCGCAAACTGCCTACTGCGGCACCGGTAGCACACTTTCAACTCAAGATGTTTGCACGAAATTGAATGCCGCGATCACCAGCGGCGGAGCCGACACCAGCAATATCGGTAAGTCGCTCCTCAATCTCCTCAAGCCATGATCTTGATGATTGAAGTCATGCCTCACCAATCGAGCGAAGCTTTGACGACATAGCGACGGCTCGGGATCGGGCTGTTGCTCGTTCCCATTTCCTCGGCGTAAGTGGCGATATCTAGTTGAAACATTCCGAATAGCCCTGTGAAACCCGCGGTAAAGTAGCCCTGGTTGGTGCCAATGCGCCAGCCACCTTGCCACCAACTGGTCACCTTCCACAAAAATTCCGCCCCAAAATGAAGTCCCTTTGAAACGGTGTAATTCGGCGCCGCAATATCGCGAAGATCAGCCATCGCGCGGGTTTTAAATATCCAAAAATCAGGCAACTCCCAGGCCGTACCAACATCGTAACGACGCCCCAATTTCGGTGGCTTACTCGCCGATTGCTTGTCGATGAAATGCATATTGGTACCGAAACCGTAGTCAAAGACATTGCGAACGGTTAAGCCGATACTTGGTCGCAAGAAACGCATGAAGGAATCATCAGAAACCTTCATCGAATACAACATGCCAAAGTCAGCATCGGCGGTAAAGCCTTCTTGCACGTCTTGGCTGCGCAACAATGTAGGGTTGATGGCCAGGTCTCCGGCCGCAATCGAGGTATTGTAGTAGGCACGATAGATCGCCTTGGTCGTAAAACCGAGACTCATACGATCTTGTTTAAACCAATGCACGTCCCAACCACGTCCATAAGCGATAGTGGTATCCTGATTGCCGACCAGATCGATCGACTCACCGGCCAGTTGGTGAATAGAGAGATTCATTTCAACATCCACCGGAATAATCGCAAAAGCCCATTTCGGACGCGCCCAAATTCCGCCGACGGTAGCACGCATACTATAGTGATTGCCGTTATTGCTGCTCAGTAGGTTGACCATGTCTTTGGTGCTGTTCGAACCCGAAACCCCTTTGATATCATTGTAGAGTTTGGGAAATTTCGAATCAACGGCAGCGCCGATTCCGAGATTGATTTCCGCTTCTTCCAATCGACCCAAACCTGCGGGGTTGTAAAAGAGCGCGTTATAGTCATCGGCTAGTCCGACAAACGCATTTCCCATACCGAGCGCTCGCGGGCTGACATACTGTTGATGTATCGTGTAATCAATGACACCGCCCGTTTCGGCTTTCGCTGTCAGCAGTGACATTGTCGCCAGCAAAACAGCACCTGAAATCCGTAACCCCGTCATTGATGAAACTCCCTGCCAAATATCAAATGGCATTGCAATTGGATCCGAATGTGAATCGAACAGTGGACCAGTCAAAATTCTATAAAAATCTCACGGGGTTCAGGTACAATTTCCTTATGTTCACTCAGCGCGTTCCACTTTTTTTGACTTTGGTCCTGCTCACCTCGGTGTTTATCACGAGCATGGGCTTTGCCGCCAAACCTCCGCCTTCGCCTGATTTTGATGATTCGAAGACAGGTACCGAGAAGAACGAAGGCAAAATCGACGACCGCACGCGCGACCTCATCGACATCTCACCCGCGCCTCCACCTCGACCGAACGAGGCCCTTCAACGGCGCGAGTACTTCTACCCTTATCGTCGCGCCATAACCCTTCGTGGTGGCGAGATACGCAGTTCGGTGGAACGCAATGGCACCAAAACTCCGAAAATGACCGGCATCCAAGTGCTGTACACCACCCTTGAGCAAGAAAGTTACGAAGCCTCGGCCGATCTATTGACCGATGGCTCTGGAGTTCTGCAATTCGGACCTCGCTATATTTTCTCTCGCAGCGAGTTCAGACCTTATGCTTCAGTCAGTGGCCGTATTCTTGTTAACCCGGCTGATGGTTTGGCGCTCTTCGTGAATTTCGCCAGCTTTCAGGTTGCTGGCGCCGCAGGCATCGAATATCTGGTTCATGAGGCACAAAGCCTTCGCCTTCAGGGCGAAGTCGCGATCGGCACCACCACCATGCATATTATTGCGAGCCTCGGTTATGTTTGGGCCTGGTGAAGGATTTTAAGATAATCATCAACTGCTCGTTCGAGCGCTACTAAATCACCGTTGTTTTCAATGACATCATCGGCAAGCACGGCCTTCTCAGTCATCGGCAACTGCGCAAAGATGCGGCGTTCAGCCTCATCAGGAGTGAAATGATTCCGAGCCATGAGTCGTTGTTTCTGCAGCTCCGGCGAACAAATTACGACGACCACTCGATCAAACATCGGCTGCATCTTTTTTTCGAACAAAAGGGGCACATCGTAAAAGGCGAACTCCACCCCTTTGCCCTCAAGCTCAAGACGCTTTTGCGCCGCTAGGGCTCGCACGCGAGGATGAATGATCTTCTCCAGCTCCTCGAGGCGCGAACGGTCCTTGAACACAACTTCGCCAATTTTCGCACGATTCAAATCGCCGCTGGGAAGAACCGCGTCTGGACCAAAGGCGGTTACAATTTCGGAATGTGCCGATGTCCCTTTTTGAGCCACCTCACGCGCCAACTCGTCAGCATCGATGACGGCATAGCCTTTTTGCCGCATTAATCGGCTCACACTCGACTTTCCGCTAGCGATTCCTCCAGTGAGCCCTACCCAAAGCACATAATCTCCTGCGTTGTTAAGTAATCATGGCCAAATTCCGAAATAAAATCGAGGAAAACTAATACTTAAGAGGCTTAGGCACCGTGTCGCAAACTTACGAAACCTTTGGAAAATACATCCTCCTGGAGAAAATCCAAACAGGGGGAATGGCCGAGATCTATCTCGCACGTCGGCCTGGCGCCAGTGGTGTTTCCAAATTCCTTGCGATCAAACGCATCTTGCCACAATTTTGCGAACAACATGAATTCATTGAAATGTTCAAGGCCGAAGCCAAGATCGCCGTGACCCTCTCGCATGCGAACCTCGTTTCGATTCATGAGTTCGGCATGGAGAAAAATCAGCTTTTCCTTGCGATGGATTATGTCGAGGGCCGAAACCTGCGACAGATCCTGAACAAGATGAAGAAGAGCGGCGTGGCCTTCTCGATCGAACAGGTTCTCTACGTCATTCGCGAAGTTGCCGCCGGTCTAGACCACGCTCATCGTTGCATCGACGCCAATACCGGCAAGCCGCTCAACATCATTCACCGTGACATGAGTCCGCAGAATGTCATGGTCAGCTTTGGTGGTGAGGTTAAGATTGTCGACTTCGGCATCGCCAAAGCGGAGACTCAGCTCGACAACACTCGCGCCGGAACGCTCAAAGGTAAATTCGGGTACATGAGCCCTGAACAGGCCGAGGGCCAGCAGGTCGATCTACGTACCGATATCTTTGCTCTCGGAATTGTACTTTGGGAGCTTCTCGCGAACGACCGGCTCTTTGTTGCAAATAACGAAATCAATACCATACGTAAAGTTCGCGACTGCCAAATTCCGAGTTTGCGAAAAATTAAACATGATATACCGCAGGAACTCGAACGAATCGTGGCTAAATCACTCGCCAAGGATCGTAATCTTCGTTATCAGACTGCGAATCAGTTTCATCGCGATTTGAACAAGTTCTTGAATCGACAGTATCCGGAATTCTCGCCACACGACTTCAGTGTCTTTGTAAAAACACTTTTCTCCGCGGAGATCATCGAGACGCGGAAGAAAATGGTTGAGTACGCCAAAGTCGAAATTTCGCTGCCGCCGCCACCGCCGCCGATGCCTGCGTCAGCCTCCTCGCATAGCGAGTACAATGAGAAGTCTGGGTTCACTGCCAGTTCGACAATGACCGAAAACACCGCGCCTCCTGAAGAACTCGCCAAACAAGCCGGTCATGCCCGGCAAACCGACAGAGGAGCGGCGAAGACGGGCCCGGCACCCACTGGAAAATTGATACCCAAACAGACACCCATGACCGCACGCCCAAAAGACGCAAGGGAGTCAGACGGCCAACCGGCGAGTGTTTCCGCGATGCCACAGTTCGCATCAAAGAGCATGCCCGATACGAGCACTCTCAGTGTTGATCGTTCGGTCCTGCGCGACCGAGACTCGTTGACCGGCGGCACCTACTATGGTCGTTCCCACACGGGAATTAGATATAAATCGAGCCGCTTCTCACTTTCATCAATCGCGCCCTTACTTCTAATCGTCATTGGTTTAGGTGCTGGCACCATGGCTTTTTACCCAGGAAATCCACGCGCGATCGTGCTCAAAGTTGCCGGCGAGCTTGGTTTGCTGAACAAATTGCCGATCTCATCCTTCGGCGAAGATCCAACTCCTAAACCCGCTATTGAAACCTCTGTTCCGACCCCGACCTATTCCGTGGAAGTAAAGAGTGTTCCGGCTGGAGCCGAGATTCTACTCGACGGAGTCCAGGTGCGTGACATCACACCAGCAACGTTACGGGTGCCTAGAAATACCGCTCCAAAGATCACCGTACGCCTGCAAGGGTATTTGCCGGTCGAGCAGACTCTCCATGTTGATCGCAACCTTATGCTCGACATTCGTTTACTGAAGGAAAAAATGGGAAAGCTCGATATCATCGTGCGCGGTGCCGGCGAGATTTGGGTCAACGACAAAAAAGTCGCCGACGGCAGCCCCGTCTTGAACTATCCCGTTAGAGCCGATCAAGACATTGTCGTGCGGGCCTACGACCCACATACCAATGCCCGAGATGAGAGCAAAGTCCGTGTGGGGGAAAATGCCCTTAAAAAAGTCACTCTCTTCCCGCGCGCACTTCGGCCCTCGCAGGACGCTCCGCAAAATCAATGACAAATGACTCTTAGCTTGCTCTCATCTAGAGGCATCAATTGTATATTTTGAGGACAGCCATGCCTGAAACGATTTGCCATAAATTTCTCGAGACAGCCAAGAAACAAGCCGATCACGTCGCGATCGTTTACAAGCAACGTAAACTTTGGAACGAGATCACCTGGGACAGTTATCGCGAGGCTGTCGCGACGATCGCCGCCGGCTTGCAGGTTCTTGGGGTTCGTAAAGGTGACCGCGTCGCCATTTTGGCGAATACCCGCTACGAGTGGGCCGCGGCAGATATCGCGATTCTCTGCCTCGGCGCCATCACAGTTCCGATTTATGTCAGCAGCACGCCTGAGGATATTGAGTTCATCCTCAATAACTCCGAGGCGAAAGTTCTGATCTGCGAAACCGGATCGAGCGCGAACAAACTGAAAGAGCTCCTGAAAAAAACAAAGTCGGTCGAAACTGTGATCTGTTTCGATACCAATGGCGAGTTCGTCGCCTCCGAATCGCTCATCTCTCTCGATACCCTGCAAACCAAAGGAGCGGCGGCTCTGAAAAAATCACCGACACTTTTTGAATTGGCGGTGAAATCGCTTTCCATGGATGACACGGCGACGATTGTCTATACCTCGGGCACCACCGGACGTCCCCGCGGAGTGGTGCATAGCCATACCCAAATCATGAGCGAAGTATCTGACGCCTTTCCGCTTTTGGGAGTCACTTTCCGCGATCGCTCCATTACTTTTTTGCCGTTTGCACATGTGCTCGGACGAATCGAGATTTGGGGCCATGCCATGATCGGATACACCATGTGTTTCGCGCAAAGCATTGAGCGCATGCGTGATGATCTCGTCGACATTAAACCGACGGTTATGGTAGCTGTGCCGCGAGTTTTCGAGAAAATTTATAATAGCGTACTCGCACAAGCTGAAATCAGTACGGCCCGCAACCGTGTGTTCACTTGGGCTATGGAGATCGGGCGAGAAATCAGCCGCCATAAAGTTGAAAAACGTTCGCCACCCATTGATCTCGCGCTGAAGTACCAGGTCGCTCGCCGCTTGGTTTTCGATAGTCTGCGTAAACGTCTTGGTGGCAACTTACGTTTTGCCGTCTCTGGCGGCGCTCCCTTAAGTCAATCGATCGCCGAGTTCTTTCACGCTGCCGGAATCTTGATTCTCGAAGGCTATGGTCTGACTGAAACCAATGCCTGCATTACCGTCAATACGCCGTTTGATTATCGCTTTGGCACAGTTGGAAAAGCCATCGGTGATGTCAAACTACGACTCGCGCCCGATGGCGAACTCCTCATCCATAGTAAAAAAGTCATGAAATCTTACTACAAAGATCCTGAGGCCACCGCAGCGGTGCTCGAAGACGGCTGGCTTCATTCTGGTGATATCGCCGAAATCTCAAGCGAGGGCTATGTGCGTATCACCGATCGCAAGAAAGATCTGATAAAAACGGCGGGTGGAAAATACGTCGCTCCTCAACGACTCGAAGGAATTCTCAAAGCAAACCGTTTTATTTCGCAGGTACATATTCATGGCGACCAAAAAAAATACGTGGTCGCGTTGGTCACTTTAAATACTGAGGCCGTTTTGCAGTATGCCCGGGAGCAGGGTTTCAATCTCAAAGAGGGCGATAACCTAACCGACAACGGTAAAGTCAAAGAACTCATTCGGCGCGCCGTAGCCGAGGCGAACTCGCATCTCGCAAGCTTTGAGTCGATCAAGAATTTTGCGATTTTACCGAATGAATTTACGGTAGAGTCGGGTGAACTCACGCCATCGCTCAAGGTTAAACGCAAGGTTATCGACACTCGCTACCACGACATTATCGAGCATCTTTACCAGTAAATTAGAGATAGAAGCGGAAATTGATGTTGGCGTAGCCTCCACCCAGATCCAGCGAGCGCTGGCCGCCATCCATATTGATGATCGAGGTATTATTACTCTCCGGCCCGGTGATGGCGGTCACCGGCTGAGTCGCAGATAAGCCTTCGACTTTGATCGAACGATAACCGAGCTGAAAGGCGAGAGTCGCCGTATCGGTAAACAGAAATTCCCAACCGAAATAGGTTTGATAGAAGGGCGCCGTACCCGCCGCCATTTCCTTATAGTCGGCGACACCAAAGGCGCTCGTACCGGCGGCGGTAAAGAGATATTCATTACTCAGCGTCACAAAGGCTTGCCCGTAGCCACCGCCAATATAGCCACGCGAGGTAGCGCCCTTCCAAAACAAGAGTTCGAGGTTACCCATGGGAATAAACGCAGCGACCGTTGAGTTCAAAGTAAAGAGTTCAGCACCTGCGGCCGAGGTTCCGGTGATACCGGTTTGTGTTCGCGGCATGAGATACTCACCGCCGAACTTCAAAACAAAGCGGGTCGCTGAAAAGATGAGTCCAAACTCGGCGGAGGTCGCACTTTGCACCTTCTTATCGAACTGCGTTCCGTGACCACTCGCCAAAGCATAGGCACCATCACCGGCATTGATCGATCCGAAGCTGCCGCCCACGTAGAGCGCGAAGGACTCACTCTTGAAGTCAAAAACCCTGGCCTCTGCCGTCGGCACTGCCACTAACACTGGCAATAACAAGAGGCCGAAGAGTACGGACGCACCAATCGTCGCCGTGTTTTTAATCCGCATTTTTCCCTCGCATTCAAGGTTTCATAGACTTCGTCAGGTTCACCCTCTCAAGATCGATCAGAACTTTGGCACCTTGATTGGCACTTTGGGAATCATCCGCCGTTGTGACTTTAAGTCGCGCCGGTTCTTTCAAAACCAAAGTGATATTGGTCGAGCCATCAGATGGATCCATCGTCATTTCCGAGGATGAAACCAACTGCGAGGCCGCCAAGATACGTGAAAGTTTCATCGGATCGACGGCGGTTCTACTCACTTGCGCCAAATCGATCACCAAACGTCGCGCGTTTCGATCCAGTGAAACATGATAGAACCCCGGTTCATTCTTAAGAGAGTTTCCATAACGATCGCCATAGAGAAGCACTAGACGTTCACCGGATCCCTTGAGACTTTCAGTTTGAATGCCGAGCAAACTAAATTCGGCACCCGATTGACCGCCGACAAGAACGCCGGATTGTATAGGCTGAGAAACCTTTCCGGGCCGGACTCGCAAAGGTGCAGGCAAAGCGAACGAGGGGTGGGCTACCAAAAAACTCAACCCTGCCACTAACACGTATCCGACCACGAATTTGGTGTTTTTCACGATGCCCTCCCTCTACGAGGATAGCGATTTCACCTCGAAAAACAAAGGTCCGGGAGCTCAACTACGAT
>SXRI01000036.1 GCA_005793615.1 Bdellovibrionales bacterium | reverse complement strand
GCACCTTGGCCAGCACCTTGGCCAGCACCTTGGCTGATTCTTTAGTTCCTACCTAAGCGCAGCTTTGGTCGCTTCAATACGACCATCTACGGGTACCCGCTGGTCAAGCCCAAGAACCGTCAGCACCAGCGGATAAAGATTCACGTTTTCAAAAGAAGGAAGCTTTACACGTTCCTTAAAAGCAGGGCCGCTGGCGACAAAAATACCGTGCATCTGTTTATTCTTGGGATCCCAACCATGATTCGCGCCCGAGGCGTGCGGAAGGCGTGCACGCAGTCCGACCAAGTAAGGCATTTCAGGTTCGACCACCAGATCACCCACCCGCGGAGTAGAGGAAAAATTCAAGCGCGCCATTTGTTCCCGACGATAAACCCGGAAGTGTTGTGCTCCCTGATTGAGAATTTTTTGTGCCTCATCAATCAACGCTATCGGCTCGCCCTTATTTAGATAAAGGAGCATCTGCGGTCCACGACCTACCGCCTGAAACTTTGCCAGAATTCGTGCGGCATCGGCTCGCTCATCAAGATTGATGACCTTCTTTGCGTCCACATCGATCATACCATGATCAGATACCACCATGTAGTTCACGGGAAGATTGAGAGCTTTCACTCCTTCCCGCAGCCGTCCGATTTGCTTGTCAACGGCTTGAACAGCATCGCGCACCTGCTGCGACTCAACTCCAAAACGATGCCCGGCTTGATCAACCGACTCGAAATACAGTGTAATCATATGTGGTCGGCGCTCAGGCGGTAACTTAAGCCACGCCAAAACTTGATCAACTCGAGTATCGTAGGAGACGGCATCATCGAATCGATAAAAGTAATTCGGATGAGCGCCTTGGATATCTGCCTCTGACCCCGCCCAAAAGAAGCTCGCCGAAAGCATTCCCTGTTTTCCTGCCGTTATCCACATCGGCTCACCGAAGTACCAAGTACCGTCTTCGACTTCTTTGCGATCCGAAAGCACAAAGGTCGCACCGCGTGCCGGATCAAAAAATTCGTTGCCTACGATACCGTGGCGATCCGCATACATGCCCGTGACCATTGAGTAATGGTTGGGAAACGTCTTGCTCGGATAGATCGGTCGCATTGATTCGGCTTGCACGCCTTCGCTTGCCAGTTGACTGAGGTGAGGCGGGGTAAACTTTTTAATGTAGTCGTGTCGATACCCATCAATGGAAATGAGAATCAAGTAAGGTTTTTTCAAAGTTTCCGGCGAATTCTCCGCCGCAGGCTCGTAAAGGAGCATTGCGGACTTCGGAACCTGAACCACGTTCCGGTGCCCTTTAGGGCCGTCGCCCGAGGTCTGACATGCGGTGAGCAAATGGATCAGGGCCGCCGCGAGCGCAAACGCCGAAAACGGTTTCAACGACTTGAAGCCTGCCCTTTCATTAAAAAAATCACTAAAATGATCCTGAGAATGATCTTGCCGGGCCATTCGCTCTCCTAAGACAGATTTTCCAACTAACTTAACCCGCGCATTCACTGCCGTCTACACTACAAGGCAGGATCAATCTGCCTAAATTTAAGTCACGCGCGGCGGCGATAACAGCACCACTTTCGTCTATACTTCGCCCGAGGCCGCAATGGGACCCTAAGGAGTTTGGACAACGACTCAAGGCTGTGCTGAAATTGAATTATGGAACAGACTTTACACGGCAAGTGTTTTTGTAAACAAATTAACTTCTTTGTCCAGCCGCCCCTTCTCACATGCGGTCACTGTCACTGCGACTCTTGTCGGCGCTCCCACAGTGCACCTTTCGTGACTTGGACCTCCTATAAAAAATCCCAGCTGATGATCACCGCCGGCGGAACACTGCTCACACGATTCGAGTCATCGCCTGGAGTCTTTCGAAGTTTTTGTTCGGTTTGCGGCAGTCATCTGCTGTACGAGTCAAGCAAGGAGCCAGGCGTTGTCTATAGCCCAACGGCGGTGTTCGGCGATGAGATAGGCCTGAGACCAACAAAGCATGTCTCGTTTGAAGAAAAAGTGCCATGGATTGAGATCAACGACTCTCTTGAAAAATACTCCGGAAAGTCGACAAAGATCGCTTAACAGGCGCTGAGCGCCCTATCTCAAGGGATGAAACTCGGCGATCGCACGCTCGTCGCGAAAAAAACCTTTCAACGACACAGACACAAAGGCCGACTCTACAATACGCCCCTCTTCAACTCGCACTCCACCTCGCCCAAGCCGCCAAGCCCGCGCCGAATAGGTGATTCGATAGGCCACTAACTGGTCATTATGAAAAAAACCTTCGACTTGATCGAGCGCAATGAAGTTCTCTGCCTCGTAGGGCCCCTCAAGAATGGTGTCATCCCATATCTCCGCTTGAATTCCGGCAATCAGCAACAGGCGCGGCAATAACGGACGCACTTCCGCACCGACTTCATCACGCTTTGCAAGTACTCTCACAGTCAAGGCTCGCGGATCACAAGAGGCCGCGGTACGACACTGCCGCAGAATCTTGGGCATTGCTCGTAGGCTTGCTTCATCACTGCTCCTGGAGCCGCCAGCCTCAGCTCGCAGTGGCAACGAAACAAATACAGTAGCGAGCACAATGCCAACAAACGCCAGTAGGTGCAGGTAGGCTTGACTGTGTTTGGGGCCGTGACAGGGACTTTTATCGTGAGGGCGACAGGAAAAGTTCATAGAAGATTCCTCAGCAAATTTGTGACCTTATCAAGCTACTGCGTTCACATTGCCAAGGTATAATTCATAAGCGTCAAATTAACATACATGAAACGAATAATAAAAAATGCTAGTTATCGAGCGCACCGGATTGAATCCAGCCGACAAGTGCTGACTTCTGCTCGTTGGAAAGATGAATCGTGGAATAGTGACCAGCATAGGGTGTACAGTTGTCCACGCCGCCAAAGTTTCCTGAAGAATAACTCTGGATGAGTGTCCCTAGAAGATAGGAGATCTTGGGACTACCAGGCACAACAACACGCAGCGGCGCACAGGTCCCTGTCGAAGTTACGCCATTCACTGTGCTCACGAGTAGAGTCGTATAAGCAGCTGAACGATCCGCGAAGTTCAGTTGTACATGATAATTCACAGTCGCCATCCCGCTCGGGTTATGGCACTCCACACAAGCTGTGGACAAGATTCGAGCATAAATCCACGAGAACGTCGAGATCCCGGTAAGCGGCTCGCCCTCGACACCAACAAGATTTTCCTCGCTCACTTCGCGTGAAACCTCTTTGCTACAGTTTGTCAAAACCAGCAATGCAGCAGCCGAAACCAGGCCCAACGCAAACCGGTCCAAAACCTTGTGCAAGGTTCGTGTCATTAATCTTACTCCTTGGAATCAGGAGGCATGGTAACGAGGCCTCCGCGCCGTGTAAAGAGAAAAGCCGCCCTAACAAAGGGTGCCTAAAAGAGGATCCGGAAGTCGCAACCCAGCTGAAACTCACTGACCGAAGAGTATGTATAGGACGGCGAGGAATAGGTACTCATAGTATAGCGCGCGATCGGCAGGTAGGTCAGACTCGGCGACGAGCGTATGGGCATATAGGCTTGAAGCTCAATGGCCGTATAGGCGTCGTTGTTTGAAGCCGCCTGTCCGTTTGTGGTGTTAATGTGTTCAGCCACATTCTTGTAGGAAAGCGCGCCACCGTAGGTGAATGCTCCCGATGCCAACTCATAAAATGGTGTCAATATAAGCGCCTTACCGCCAGATACCGTGAAGCTCGAAGTGCCATACTCCCGCGGGCTATCTCCCATGTACAAATCATAACTTAACTTCACACCGAGCCGGCCTCCGCTCAACGGCATTTCATAGCCGATATAGGGAGTCATCGAGGAACCACCCGTAGCATTATTGTAGTCACCAGAGATCTCGGTTCGACGCTTTTCCACCGCGTAGGCAATGTTGCCGCCGTAGCGAAGCACTCCTATCTCGAGTGGCACACGAAACTTCAAATCAACGTTAGGGTCAAAAAAGCCCGAGACCTTAACGTTCTGACAGCTACCTGAGGCTGCACATGTTTCATAAGCGATCGACGCGAACTTGAGATTGAGTGCGACTGAAAACAGCGGGCTGAAACCATATTCAAGTTTCACTTGAAGTGGTAAGCCCGACCACGACGCCTTTCCGCCACTGCGCGTGGGCCCAGAGCCACTGAAATAGGAAATACCGGGGGTGACTTCAATACGTGCGCTTGGTGCCTGATGAAAAAACTCGGTGGAGCCCTTGTTCGCTTCAGTGCTCGGTTCATGGCCTCTAGCCATCGCCGGTGCTCGGCCCTTGGACGGCAAGGCCTGATACTGTTTTCGATAATCGCGTTTTGACGACTCACGCGCTGACTCACGCGCTGACTCACGCGTCGTCTGGGAGGCCGAAGCCTGCTGAGCTACGCTCCCGACCGCAAACAGTAGCACAAGAGAAGTTCTGCAGAGGAAAGCGTCGAAACTCATAAACTGTCCTTATTTATACCCATCCAAAACGCCCGCGTTTCAGTTCACTCAATTCTCAGACAGGGCAACCTACTGAGTCAAGACCGCCGATGGACTACAAGACTCGCAGCAAGGCCAAGACTTGTTCTCCAAGAGCCCCCACCTTATGATCGCCAAAACCATGTACCTGCCGAAGTTCACTCAGACTCTTGGGGTTCTTGTTGGCGAGGTCTACCAGGGTACGATTCGAAAACACAATAAACGCTGCAATGTCATTTTCAGCGGCATACGTCTTACGCCAGTCACGCAAAACCTCGGCACGCAACTCCGCCTCAGGCGACTCAAGCTTTTCAGATCGATCACCGGCAAGTTTTCGCACTTTTGTTTTCGCCTTAGCTGCCTCGACTTCTTTGGCGGCAGAAGGGACAATCCATTTGGACAGCGGTGCGCAGATATCGCAGTGTCCACAGTTGCCACCCCGACGCCCACGCTCCGAATCCCTGAAATAGGTCAGAATTCCAGCATGCCGACACTCTCCGCCTTCAGCAAACAGACTCATGGCATCTAGCGCTCGCCACTTTGCCGAAATCACGCGCGGATCGGCAGCCGATTGATTAATGAAGTAAGACTGCAAGCTGCGATCCTTGCGCGAATACAAAAGAAGACAACGCGCTTCAAGCCCATCTCGACCGGCGCGGCCCATTTCCTGATAAAACGATTCGATATTGGCTGGCATATTGAAGTGAGTGACCAATCGAACATCAGGATAATCGATCCCCATGCCAAATGCGTTGGTCGCACAAATGATGCGTAGGTCTCCAGCAGAAAGACGTCCCTGCACCTCGGTTCTGGCCTCCGCACCGAGGCCCGCATGGTAAAAACCAACGCCGGTAAAATCCTCGCTCAAACGGCCACTTAACTCCTCAGTTCCCTGGCGAGTGCCACAATAGATCAACGCCCGCCCTTCAGGCGTGAGACTAAGTGCCTTCTTGATCATGGCAGTCTTTTCTTCATCGTCTCGACATACAGTGACTTGGTAAAAAAGGTTCGGGCGATAGAACCCATGCACGTGACGCTCAGGCTCTCTTAACCCGAGGCTCCGAATGATATCCTCGAGAACTTGGGGAGTCGCCGTCGCCGTTAGCGCGATCATCGGCACATCTGGTTTGATTTCGCGTAGAATCTTTAGGCGTGCATAATCCTGACGAAAGTCATGGCCCCATTGAGAAACACAATGAGCCTCGTCAATTGCAAACAGACCGACATCTTGATTACGTAGCCAGTCAACAAAGCCGGG
>SXRI01000479.1 GCA_005793615.1 Bdellovibrionales bacterium | reverse complement strand
CATCTTTTGTAGATTTCAATGTAGATGCCGTTGCAGACGTAAGTGCTGGCAAGAGATTTTCACCCCACCCCAGACCTTTGGTGAGAGCAAAAGCTTATCTCACAACCAACCGATAAGAGAGCAATGAGGAGACTCCTTCGCCAGAATAAAACAAAATTTGATTGTATCGCGCTCTTTACGGCGACTCTCGTTATTTTGCTGATTCTGTCAAATGCCCCCGTCTGCAGCGCGAGTCCTGCTTATAACAAACCCACTAAAGACGAAATTATCAGGCGCTTCGAAAAGAAACTCAGCAAACTCGTCGGAAGGTGCGCGTGTACTTTGGATCCTAGCTCTGAAGAAGCGGCTACCAGACCCCTCGGTCAAGTACCTGTTCGCGATTTCCGCGACAAATCTATGCACGTCGCGGTTGTTAGTGAGGAATACGCTCTCCGGTTATTTCAAGAAATGACGATGCAGAAGAAAATCCCCTTTGGTTTTCCAGAGGACGGCTGTTTCGCGCGCGCTCACGAGATGGCATTTCAACTCGGTCGCAAAGAGGTGGCCACAGGCAAAGTTTTTGCGTCAGGCATATTTCGTCTGGCAAATGAGAAGGCCGCAAAAGGCGCCGTCACCTGGGGTTTTCATGTAGCGCCCTTTGTCGTTGTCGACACCGGAAAGGAACTGCAAATTCGAGTAATAGACCCGTCGCTCTTTTACGAACCCGTGACTCTCAAAGCTTGGTTAGAAGCTTTGCTTGTTCATCCCAAAGCCAAACTCACAAATGTTTATCTAACCAACCGCTACGTGTACCACCCTTCGGGACGAAACCGCGAACTCACCGACTTTGATCAAGGTGATTTGAGAAAAGCCCATCTTCTGATGAAACGGTATCGTAAAGGCGAGAAGCACCGCACTCGAAGACAAGCTCCGGACCTTTAGCTGAACGTCGAGTCCATCTTAAATAAATTCCCAAATGCGCCGAAAGAACCTTATGTCTGATGCCGGCACGGATTCAAATTCAGCCACTGAAGGAATAATCACCTGTCCCTATTGTGGCGACAACGTTTCGCAACTCCTCGCCATTGAATCCGGCATGAAACTTCGCCTCAGCAAAGAGGCGCAGCTTGAGTCAGTTCCCGATGAAGTCTGCGATGGCTGCCTGAAGATCCTCAATAAAATGATCTCAAAGGGCGCAGCCCTTCGCTCCGAAGCACAGGCAAAAGAACAGAACCGACTCATGCTGTGGCGCAATCGCGTTCAGCTTGTAAAGCAGGCAAAGCTCCATCTCTCCAAGAAGAATTTTCCCGATGCCGCTGTTTCTTACGAAAAGTACCTTCGTGTTCTTGAGATCGTTTATGAAACCAAACCCGGCGAACTCTCTCCGGACCTTTTCAAAAATCAGGCACGTGCTCAAGAAATGACCGTCATCACGAGTGTCTACTGGGATCTGATGCGTATTTACGATACGCATCCCACCTATCGTGAACGACAGTACAAAGCTGCGCAAAAACTCGCCGAGTTCGTCCGCTTCACCCCCGTTTTTCCACACATCATTCGCAAAGCTGAGTCGCAAACGCGACAGGCCAAGAACCCCGACGCATTTCAAAAGTTCCTCAAACTCTCGAATTCCAATCGTCCGCGCTGTTTTATCGCCACGTCGGCTTTTGATGGATACGGGCATCCTATCGTTTGGGATCTGTGCCGATTTCGCGATCATTTTTTGCGACAATCCCGTTTGGGACGAATCGCGATTTTCCATTACTATCAATACTCGCCGGCCTTTGCCGCATTCCTAGACCGAAATCCTGCCTTGAAACCATTCATCCGTGCGGCTTTGACCCGAATCGCTAAATGCAAATTCGTCAGAAAGCGCTTGAACGATTGATCGGCATTCGTCATTCTTTGACGAATGGCTCAAAGTAAAACCACAAAATCAGATGAATTCGACTCTATTATCATCGGCTCTGGCCTCGCTGGCCTGATCGCCGCTCACCAGCTTGAAGGAACGGGCCGGAAAGTTGCTCTCATTGAGGGTCTCGATGCCCTTGGCGGCAGCTGCCGCCCGAGCCAAACCAAGGCTGGTCCCATTGATCACGGACTTAAGTTTTTGCCCGATTGCGATGAATCGCGTGAAGCCCTAGCTTGGCTCAGCTCCGTGTTGGGCGAAGAAATAACCTTTGAGGTGATCGAGGCCCCTCCAGTGACTTACGATGACGGTAAGTTCAAACCTTTTGTCGGTTTTGGAGATCAAAACGTTCGTACCGCACACGAAGTAAGCTCTTACGCCAAAGAACGTTACCTACAACTTGCTTCGACTCCGAAGGATTGGGTGGTGCGTCTGACTGAGACCTTCACTGGCTCGGTGAACACTCTGTCCTATGTCACCAAGTTTCAAACCGATGATGAATTTATTATCGATGCCATTATTAATGGCGCCAAACGCATTTCGGGGCGTGAGGTCTTGTTTTGCGCGGCACCTCAGCAACTCACTCGCCTTCTGCCGGAAACACATGTCCCGGCTCGCCTTAAGCAGCGTTTACTAAAGGGCGAAGTTTGGACTTCAGCAAATCTTGATCTAGTTCACGCGGCACCGGTCACCGACTCTCGCGCGGTTCATATTCTCAAGGGTGCCAACGAAGAACCTAGCGTCGGACTTTTCTATCCACCGACAACTGACGCAGACGGTGTACAACGACAAGTTTCCCAGTGGCTGACTCTCGTGGCGCGAGACATGTCAGATGATGACGAAACCGTTGCCAGCGCCTTAAAGCAGATCAAGCGGCAGATTAAACGAGCCTACGAGACCAGTCTTGAAGGCCTGGTGCAGGAGCGAATTATTGTCAATCCTTCAAGTCACGGGGACCTGGCGGGAATTCTACCCGAGGATGGTCGCTGGCCAAAGGTTCAAAATCTTTGGGTCCTCTCTGGATTGTTGGATCCCTTCAAGAACCTTTTGGGCACTATGCGTCAAGCGCGTAAATCGCTGGCCGCGATTGCTGGTGAACCTGCTCTTCCGGTCAGCGCCGATTCTGATCTTTCCGAAGCAAAGCCTCAACCTACGGCCTAACTAGTACAACCCTCGCTCCAGGGCACTTGCCGCTTGCCGGCAAGTGGGTGGCGTGCTAGACATTGCCGAATCTTTCTCAAAACAGAAAGTAAACGCGGACCTGTAACCATTGGGGTTGTAGGCCTGCGAATGACACACTTCTCGTACTCCACTGGTCCTAGCTCGATAGCGGAGCCCGCGAAAGCGAGGCCCTTAATTCGGAGCCAGGGTGGCGTTGAGAGTGGTTGCCCGAGGAACTCGGGCAGCTGCAATCAAGCGCCTGTCGAGAAGGCGGATAAACCAGAGGCATTAGCTCGGCGATAGCT
>SXRI01000478.1 GCA_005793615.1 Bdellovibrionales bacterium | reverse complement strand
CAGGTTACGGTCAGATAAATACTTCAAGGACTTTAAACGGACAGGAAGTCGCGCAGTCAGCTGGCACGTGGACAGCAGGAGCCGGTATCGGCTTCTGGCTTGCCAAACATCTGACTTCGCGCTTTGAGATTCGCTATCAGAACTACAGCGACAAGTCGTACAGCGGATCGCGTGAAATGAACTTAATCATTGGGACCTTCGGGCTGGGGGTTTTGCTATGAAAAATCGCAGCATTTTTCTTACACTATTGAGTGCGTCTCTTTTGTTTGCTATTAGCGGCTTGAAGGCCCATGCAGCAGCGTTGACTCCGCAAGTGGCAAAGGAACGCCATCTCAGCGCGATTGAACTCGCGGTGAAGGGCGACACTAAAGGCGCTCTACAAATAGCAAAGCCGTTGGTTGAAGGTATTACCGACGCCGCCGAACGTGATCGCGCGCTTTTGACTCTGGCCAGGATTCATTATCAAGCGGGCGACGATGCCGCTGCGGTCGCCACCTATAATCAGGTTCGCAAAGGTAGCCCGAGTTGGCTTGAGGCGCTCGAGGAGCGTTCATCTTCGTATATGCGCATGGGACGTCCGCAGGATGCACTGGCAAGTTTGAAGACGGTGCTGACGCCTCTTTATAAGGATCAAGTCATGTCCGAGCCCTATTACTTGGCGGCGCTGGCGCAGCTACGGGTTTGTGATTTCAAGGGTGTTTTCCGAACCCTTGACCTCTTTAAAGAGCGCTTCCGTGATCGCGTGAAATCCTGGGAGGCGGGGGTTGCCAAAGGTACCGCTGATGTGGATTCGCGGGTTCGCCTTGACGATACTCGTGAGACCATCCAGAAGCTCAACCTGCTTGAGGCTGAGGCTATTCAACGTGTGTTTATTGATGAGAGCGGAAAACGGACCTCGGGTTCGGTGCCCAAGATTGTAAAGGGTCCCGATCAATTGTCGTTCCCCATCGATCCGGACACCGATGGCAAAGAAGTTTGGGTTGATGAGGTCGATGACTATCAGGTCACCGTAAAAGGTTGCCCGACAGCGGGTCCACCGGCAGAAACAAAGTCACTTTAGAGTTTTCTGGCGGGCCCAATCAAGTATGGTCTGTATCCTGGGATTGAGAAGCTGGCGTGCATCTTCATAAGTGAGCCAGCGAAATTCATGGTGCTCGGCTCGGCCGAGAAGTGGATTTATTGGTAGAGCGACCTCAAGTTTCATCGCCTTTGCCAGGTAATAGCGGGCGACTTTATTGCGGGCATACACCGGTGTTTCAGTAAAGATCTCACCCCAAGCAAAGTCGACATTTTCAAGAGTGGTTTCTTCTTTGAGCTCGCGTAAGGCCGCGTTTAGCTGCGATTCGTCTTCAAGAACTCCGCCTTTCGGGAAGTCCCAGTAATTGTAGCATCGTAAAATGAGAAAAAGATCGGGTGCACCCGGAGAACGATAAATCGGAACTATGCCCGCGGAAAAATATTTGATGGTTTGCGGAGACGCCTTTCGTGTCGTCAATTTTCACCCCGATTGGAAGGCAGATCCTCTGACATCCTCCTCCCGCATCAGGTGAAGGTCAAATACGCTTGAGCTCAATGACCGAGGTGCCTCGGATGTCAGCGACCTGAGTTGCAGAGGCGCTGCCAGCAAGGCTCAGCATGGCGTCGCGAAGCGCATTTCGCCCATGACGTTCACCGGACTTCACGAGTATCAGCCCCACGCCATCCTCCTTGAGGGCATTCGCTACACCTCTCAGCAGAGTCTTGAGATCACTATCGATGAAGAATCGACAGCGGTTCTGGAGCTCGGAAGGAGATAGGCGTCCTTCACCTGGGTAAAAGTAAGGTGGATTGGAGACAATCAAATCATACGTGCCATGATAGGACGGCTCGAGCAGGCTTGTGTAGTTGGCCTCGATAAAGCGAAAGCGCTCCGGGGATTGTTGCGCGAGGCCTCGATTGTGAACAAATGCCTCGCGAAACTCGCTCTGAATTTCGAGAAAGTCCATTTGCCGAATCCTTGGGGCATGAAAGGCAAGTTCTAGACCAATGACACCGCAGCCTGCACAGAGGTCGAGGGTGCGAAAGTTATCATTGATTCGTGAGCTAATGCCAGAGGTGCGCAGGTGTTCAGCGACAAATCTGGGGAGGATCACCGAGTCTTGGCAGAAGTGATAATCCGCCGGTTGTTGATATTGGTAGGTAAACCCCTGGGGTGTATTCACGGACCACAGGTAGCAGGACTTAGCCGCTCAGGCCACCGTTTTATAGCGTTCAATCACGCGCTGGATGGTGCGCCCCAGAGACTTGGTATCAAACGGTTTAACAAGATATTCGGAGACGCCGGCGCGCATGGCTTCGACCACTTCGCTCTCGTCAGAGTTGGCGGTGACCATTACAAACGGAAGTCTATTGAAATTGGGGTCTTTGCGAAGAGCATGAAGAAGCTCGAGGCCGTTCATGACCGGCATGTTCCAGTCACAAAAAATCAAATCAAAAGGTTGCTTAGCGGCATGGGCAGCTTGAATCTTCTGGAGAGCGGTCTTTCCGTTCTCGGCTTCGACAATGCATTCGATTCCGAGATCGGTCAGGTACCTGTGAAAAAGTATGCGTACTGTCTCGTAGTCGTCGACGAACAGAATGCGAAGATTTTGGGCCATCATACTCTAGTACTTTGACAGATAAATTTCTAGCCGGTCTCACCGAGACTTCTTCGCCGGTTGGTATCTAAATTTTTTCCGCGCTTTCTTTTTGGTGAAGGTCCAGTTGATGGTGATCTTCTCCTTATTGGCTCGTTTGTTCCAT
>SXRI01000477.1 GCA_005793615.1 Bdellovibrionales bacterium | reverse complement strand
ATCGAGTCGCGGCGGCGCGCTTTCTTTTGCAGAACTCTCCGGTCGATCTGGTGTTGGCTGATGATGCATTTCAACACCGTCGCTTGAAGCGAGGTTTTGATATCGTGGTGATTGATGCCACTGAGCCGGAATGGCATTATCGGGCCTTGCCACTTGGAAGGCTGCGCGAGGGTTTTTCGGCACTCAAGCGTGCCCAGGTGGTTTTTTTGACCAAGACCAATCTGGTGGCTGAGGTAAAGCTTGATTGGATTCGCGGGCAAGTCAGGAAGATCCAGAAGCTCTTTGATTTCAAAATTTTTGAATTTGAATCACATCTTGTGGGAATTGCACCTCTGTCGAGCGCTATCTCTTCGCGGCCGAGATTGTCTGCAAATGAAACCAAGGGCAACAAAGTCATTTTAGCCTCGGGAATCGGTCGTCCACAGACATTTCACCAGTTGGTGGAGCGTGATCTTGGAATGGTGGTGCTTGACCACGTGGTTTTTGCAGATCACCAGCGGTATTCGGATCGAAATCTTGAAGTTGTAAGACGGCGTGCTCAGGCCTGCGCGGCTGATCGTATTGTCGTGACCGAAAAAGACGCGGCCAAGATTGCGGGCCTTGTGGGCGCCAAAGCGGAAACCCGAGCGAGTGCTGACTGCGTTCAGAACCCCGAGATTTGGGTCACACGTCTTGAGACTTCTCCAAAGACGGACCTCAAGGAATTTTATGAAGCTGTTCATCGGTCTCTTTTTTAAGGGTTTTAGTTTTCTCATTAGTTTGTTACCCAGGTTCGTACATGATCGCATGGGTGATTTGATCGGCTTGTTATGGTTTGATGTCTTGCGCATTCGTCGTCGGGTGGCGATTGAGAATGTCGGGATCGCATTTCCCGATATGTCACTTGAAGAACGAACGAGTTTGGCACGTGCCTCGCTTTGCCATATGGGCCGTACCATTGTTGAATTTGCGCTCTTGCCTTTTCTGACCAAAGAAAAAATTGCCCGTTATTTTGTCTTCGAGAATTTTGAAATTGCGGATGCCGTATTGAAACCTGGTAAGGGAGCATTAATGTTGACGCTCCATCTGGGTAACGGTGACTTTACCACCGCAGCGATGTCTCAGATGGGTTATCCGATGAGTTTGATTTCGAAGGAGATCAAAGCTCGCTGGCTGAATGATTTGTGGTTTGGCATGCGCAAAAAACATGGCACGCAGTTCATTTCGGCGGAAAAGAGTTCGTTTGAAATCTTACGCGCGCTTAAGCGGAATCGTTTGGTGATTTTCGTCTTGGACCAGTTCATGGGGCCGCCAGTAGGGGTGCGAACCAGATTTTTTGGCAAAGAAACAGGGACCGCCGCTGGCCTGGCATTGATTGCGGTAAGAACCGGCGTTCCGGTGCTTCCTTGCTACACCTATCGTCGGGCTGATGGAGTTCATGTCGCCCGTTTTGAGGAACCCATCCTACTGGACGATCGACTTAACGAGCAAAACATCACTGTGTTGACGCAAGCCTATACTGATAAACTGGAGGCAATAGTACGCCGCCATCCGGAGCAATGGATGTGGATTCATCGGCGCTGGAAAGAGTTTCGTGAATGATGGCAGACGAGTTTTCTTATCGACCGCAGTATCGACTGGAGTATCGATATCTGTTTGGATTTCCGTGTCGATTTCTTTTTTGGTCTGCGGTGGTTGCGCCTCTTCAGTTCTAAAGAGCGGACGTTCTCAAGAAATTCTCAAGCACGATGAGTTTGATAAGCAGTTACAGGTCAGTGAGCTTCCGCCTGAACTGAGCGCCAGTGGATCAGGTCTTTATGTTCTATTGCCGGGGCCTGAGCCCGTACCCGGAGCCAGTGCGCCTCACCCGCCGAAAGAAAAGACGGATGAACCAAAAATCAGCAAGCAGTCACGCAAAAAAAGGGAGCCGCCGCCAGTTGAGGCTCAAGCGCCAGGCAAGGAACCGCTAGCGCCCGCTTCGGCAGAGGCTGTGTCTAAGGTTCATGAGCCGGCTTTGGAGGATGGTGAAGGCTTTGTTGGACGTCGGCCAGCTATCGACCCCTTTCAGGTCGGTGAGAAGCTGACTCTTGAGGTCAGTTATTTCGGCGTTTCTGGTGGCGAGATGGTTTTAGAGGTACGGCCGTTCGTCAAGGTGAACGGACGAAAAAGCTATCACTTGGTCGGAACGGCGAAGTCTAATTCGGTGTTTTCAATGTTTTATGCCGTCGACGACTGGTTTGAGACCTTCATTGATTATCAGACATTGGTACCGTCGAGTTATGCTCTGCACGTGAAGGAGTCCAAGCAGTTGCGTGAAACGCGCTGCTTGTTTGATTGGACGAAGATGCAAGCAACCTTTTGGGATAAACGTATTGATGCCGAGCAAAAGGTGGAGGAGCGAAAGTTTGAATGGGAAATTCAACAATACGCGCAGAACATCTTCACGGCCTCTCATTACCTGCGTAACTTTCAGTTAAGGCCCGGGAAGAAGCTTGCTTTTTTGGTGGCGCACGAAAAAGAAAATCTGACGGTAACAGGTGAGGTTCTTCGGCGTGAGAAACTGCAGACTCCGATGGGTGAACTCAATACCGTCGTACTCAAGCCAAAGATCGAGTTGAATGGCGTATTCAAACCTGTCGGCGATGTGTTTGTTTGGCTGACTGACGACGAACGAAAATATATCGTTCGAATAGAAAGTAAAATCAAGATCGGTACGGTGGTCGCTTCTCTCGTCAGCATTCAGCCCGGTCGCGCACCAGCTGCCGATGAATGACCCTGTTTTGCCGTCGAAAAAATAGACCAGTCGAGTAACAATCCCACCGGCCTCGCCCTACAATTAGGGGATGACGATTTCAAAATGCCGACACTTTAATGGTTATAAGCCTTGTGGAAAAAGCGAAATTTGCGATCATCTTTGCCCGCAATTGAGTGTTCCCACCACCAGGGTACTAGTGATTCATCTCGAAGCGATCGGAGCGGTCATGCGTTCGACCGCTCTATTGCCGTCGATACGGCGGAAATTTCCGGGATGTCATATCACTTGGGTGACGCAGAAACCTGCTGACCAGGTACTGCACAACAACCCGATGGTTGATCGGATCTTGACGACCGCAGCCGATGATCTCCTGCAGCTTTCGGTGCTCGAGTTTGATGTAGCATTGGTCATTGATAAGAGTCTGAAAGCGGCCGGGGTGCTGAAAGCCACACGAGCGGAGATGGTGTTTGGGTTTACGGTCGAAGCGGCAAGCGGAGCGGTATTGCCTGCCACACCTGCAGCCGAAGAACTCTGGCAGATCGGACTTTCAAACGCCAAGAAGTTTTTCCAGAACCAGAAGATGGAAACTCAGCTTGTACATGAAGCGTTGGAGTTGGGTAGTTGGCAGCGCGATGAGTATGTACTTCGACTTACGGATCGTGAACAACGTGATCGTGATTTCCGACGATCGGCATGGACGCGGCAGCGTCAGATTCTCGTAGGTCTCAATACGGGCTGCGCGCAGACCATTGCGGCCAAGAAATTGACTATAGAAATGCATCGCGAGCTGGTGCGCCGATTGAATCAAGAGATGATGGTTCGCGTTGTGCTTCTCGGCGGGCGAGATGAGACACTGCGGAACCAACGAATTGCTCACGGTCTCGACGCTATTCTTTCGCCCACGGATCGAGGCTTAAGAGATGGTATTGTCAGTGTTGCTGCTTGTGATATTGTTGTTACCGGTGATAGCTTAGGAATGCATTTGGCGATTGCGCTGAAGAAATGGACAGTGGCGTGGTTCGGACCTACATGCGCTCATGAAGTAGATCTTTATGAACGTGGTGCAAGCGTACTGACGCAAGCGAGTTGCAGTCCCTGCTGGAAGAGGAGCTGTGACAAGAACCCGATGTGCCATGATCTGGTTTCTGTCGATGCTTTACTCGCAGGTGTGAAATCTGGAATCGCATCCTTGGCCGAAAAACGAACCGAACAACGATCGAAGAGCCAGAATAATGGCCATAATAATGGCCAGAGTAATGGCCAGAGTAATGGCCAGTCAGAGAGAAACACTGAAATTGACCGGGGATCCATTTGGCAGAACGATCCGGATCTGAACACCTGATTTTTCAAACCGCATTTCTTGGGGATCTCCTTCTTGGGATCCCGTTGTTCAAGGAATTGAGACGTCTTCGACCCAATGATAAACTGACGCTGATTTGTCGAAAAGGCCTAGGCGACTTGGTGGTGCGCTTGGGATTGGTTGATGAGGCGATAGAGGTCGATAAAACCTCGTCGGCCAGTTTGAAGAAGGCAAAAGACCTTGTCCGTTCCCGCCAGTTCGAGTGGTTGATTTGCCCGCACCAGTCGATTCGCTCGGCGCTCTTTATTGCCTCAGTAAAGGCTCGGGTGAAGATCGGTTATCGAGGTGGATTGTTTAGTTTGGTTTTTGATCGGCGCATCGTTCGTCCACTCGAATTACCTGAAGCCCTTCGACAGTTGGCCTTGCTGATTCCGATCGAGGTGGGGTGGCAGGAACGGTTGAAAGAATTTGCTGATCGTCAATCTCTTCCCGGTGGACAAAAACAAGATGGCAGTCTTTTGGAGGTGCCTTCATGGGCCGAGATGACTGTCGAGCATCTAAAACAGGTGCGCGCGCGACGCCATAGTCGTCCCTTCGGTGATGACGGTCTGGCCGAGAAGTCTCGAACTATATGGCGCGAGTTGGATTTGCAGGGGCGTCCACTGGTTGTTCTCGCGCCGAGCAGTGTATGGAAAACTAAAATGTGGAAGGCAGAAGGTTTTGCGGAAGTGGCCCGCAGTTTGTCGCGCGCAAACTTTCGGGTCGTCGTGATGGGGGCTCCTGAGGAAAAAGACCTTTGCCAGTGGGTCGCGACCGAAGCGCCCGGTGCGGTGTCGATTGCGGGGCGCTGTGGACTATTTGAATCGGCGGAGATCTTGGCTCATGCGGAGTTGTTGGTGTGCAACGATAGCGGTGCGATGCATATGGCAGCGGCGGCTGGCGTGCCGACGGTCTCGGTATTTGGACCCACGGTTTTAGAATTTGGCTATCGTCCGTGGCAAACGGCTGCGAGAGTCGTGCAGGTGTCACGCTCGCAGGTACCATGCAGGCCTTGTGGCAAGCATGGCGCGAAGTCTTGCCCAATACAGACACATGAATGCATGCAAAAAGTTTCGGCTCAGGATGTAGTTCTCGCGGCGAGTTCTTTCATCGGTATCAACGAGAAGCACTAGTGACGGATTTGGTCACTTAATGTCCGCTAAGTGCCGCAGTTTGTCCGATGGGTGCACGAGTCTCGAGACTGGAGTTGCGAAAACGATAGTGGATTCGGATGGGCTCCCCATCGATCATAGTCGAATCTGGGTTCGAAGATATTGGAGTGGGGCCGCGCACCAGTAAACTCGCTTCGTGCACCAATTTAACTGCATAAAACACGCAGTTCGACTCGTCGCCTGACTTTGCGAAATTGAGTTGAAGCAGACGAAAGCCATCTTTATCTTCACGGCCTATTTTCATTGAGCGTGGAATCGTCATGGATTTCGTAGTTTTAACTAAGTCTTCGTCGTCCGATATGACAAAGCGGGAAGGGGAGAAGGCCTCAGACCCAATTGTGAAGCCGTCTTGAATGATCTCGCTTCCTTCAAGAAGAGCGACCTGAAGTCCCGCGTACCACTGGCCACTCAGTTTATTTAGAAAATGGAATGATTCAGCAGGGCTAGCTGCCTCAAGGGTGTCACCACATTTGTTGGGCAACACGACTGTGGCTTTGTCAGGGGCCAACTGAGAGGCGACGGAAGGGCGGGTACCGGTGATGCGCAGATCACGGCTCAGAGTCGCAATTAAAATTAACGGCAAGATTTTCTCGAGGCGCACGTCCCACTCTCCATTAGCGTCCGCCGGGGAGAGTGCAAGATGTGTGCTGAACGTGAAGCTACTTGGTAGCCT